>DPLS01000439.1:4834-7571 GCA_003541875.1 Bacteroidota bacterium
GTTACATCTTGAACGGCAGAATCATCCTTGAACCGTTTTGAAACGTTTTTGAGTGAGAGTGTTGACAAGAGAGAGGTACCTTGCTTGATAAAGGAATTCCAATTCCAAATTGTCAATTAACAATTGACAATCTGTCTTTTCCCTTCCCCTTCACTTCCTCGTCCCAGCGCTTCATCCAGACCTTTTCATTCGCCTCCAACTCCTGCCAATCGACATTCATAGCCTTCAAATCGAGTTGCGCAAGCCAATCAGGAAGTTCACTAGGTGAGAGATCGGACCTTGCTGGAATGCGTCCGTAGTCCTTCGCTTGCCGGATGAGGGCACCCTTCGAGGTCACGAACTCGTAGAACCGCTCAGCTTCGGCCCGACGTGATGTCCCCTTTACAATGGCAATGCAATCAACAATGAGCGGAGTTCCACTTCGGGGAACAACGTAGCCAAATGGATAGCCGTTCATCCGGGACTGCAAGATTGCGTCAGGGAGATTCCAAAGAGTCACAAGTCCCTCTTCCCTCGCGATCTTCAGATACAATTGAGTCGGATCGGCAGCATAGCCCTTCGTGTTCGCGTCAAGCCGACGCAGCCAATCGAATCCCGATTCGACCGAACCAGTCCTCCCGGCTTCTCGCTGAATGATCGCGGAGTAGATGATGCGCATCGTGCCCGATGCAAGCGGGTAACGTATGATTATCTTACCCCTCCACCTCACATCGAGCAATTCATCCCAATCCTTCGGCGCATCTTGAGAGGTGAGCGCGCGGTTGTTGTACATGATGACTTCGGGTGTAAGAAAGGTGCCGTACCAACATCCGTTCCTGCTCTTGAACTCGGGCTTCACAGCCTCATCCCATGTAGGGACATATCTCTCCAACAGGCTCTCAGCTTCTGCTTTTGCGAACGTCGTTGCGGGGGCACCCCACCAAATATCAGCTTGCGGATTTTCCCGCTCCGTGCGAACGCGATCATAGGCATCCTGCGACCCCATATCGAGCCACTGTACATCTACTCCGGGGTGCGCTTGCTCATACTGGTGCTCAAACTCCGTCAGCATTTCCTTTCCGTGAGGCGAATAGATAACGAGCCGTTGCTTCGATCCCGATGAGCAACCACAAAAGACCATGAGCAGACATAACGGGGCAAACGCCTTGGGTTGAAACGTCATCGGTTCACTTTCGGAAGTCCGGATAAGATATCATGTTGGCAAAGCACCGGAACGCCCCAGGGTTCGTCTCCTTAAGCTGACGATACCACACATACGACGTGTAGATATAGGTTCCTTTGCCATATTGTGCAACGATATAGCCCGTCTTCTGCTCAAGCTCATCCGGATCGTGAGTTGAGAGCAGAAGCGTGTACTCGTGCGGAACATTCTTCGGGAAATACAACCCCCGTTCCTGTTTCCATCCTTGCCAATCTGCTTCGTCAATCCTGTTGGGATGATTGAGAAGTGGATGTTCAGATTCCAGAACATCAATCTGAGCATCTTCATCAGTCACCCTATTGTTGGAGATGTCGAACGGGTACGGCGCATACTCTGGTTTCCATTCCTGAGAACGTTGGTACATGACGACGAGATTTCCTCCATCCTTCGCATACTGGAGCAGACGGTTACTGTTCTTTGTCAGGTCCTCACGCACGAGATATGCACGAATGTCGATGATGACCGTCGAGTAGCTTGACAGGTTCCCCACTTCGAGTTCCTTTCCATCAATCAGTTTGCAGGGAACTCCTATTTCCTTCAACGCGGCTTCGAGCGTATTGTCATAGCTCTTCACTTGCCCGACAGTCGACCCCTCTGCGAAAGCAACGTCAAACACTTTTACTGCAACCTCTTGCACTGCATATTCCGTTTTGAACTTCAACACGTACTCACCCGGTTTTGTGTCTTTGGCAGCGCGAATCGTGATCGTTCCGTGGGTGGTACTGTCCTCGGCCTGGATCCGATAGGATTCAGATTCTGACCTCCATCCAACCGGACACTGCACAACCACCTTTCCTGTCATTTCTCCCGGACGGCAATTCGTGATAGTGTACTCAAATGTCTTGCCTTTGGAAAGTTGAGCAGGAGCGATCCTCGTGTTCGTCGGAGAAACAGCGAATGTCTGAGGAGGAGCGACGTCGAACAAGGCATGAGTTGAAAAGGTAAACGGATGCCCAGAGACCGTGCAACTTATTGTTGCACGTACATCTTGTTCGGCCTCAATCGGGCGGTACTGGGCAACGGCTTTCGGAAGCGTGAGCACGGGGGCTTCGCCAACCACAAGACTGAAATCGTGCACATACCGGTGTTGATCCAGGACGGGGGCCGATCCCACCGCTTCACTTATAGACCACCCTGGAGGAACACTGAACTCTTGTTTCACTCCACTGATCTTGCACTCTTTGGACCCTATCTCCAGCGTACAGTTCACTCTCTGCCGCGGCACAACCACGGTATCGGCGAGCGCGAATCTGAGTGAGATATTGCAGGAAAGCCGTGCGAGCTTTTCCAACCCTTCCTGCCAATGCATGAGAATTCGTTGAGCAAGAGCCGTCGCATTCACCGTCTTCTGTAATGACCTGACCTGACCAAGTAACTCTGAAGCAACAGTCAGGAGTGAGTCTTGTGGCATGCCGATTCGCAAGGTTGAAAGGGCTCTTCGGAGCGGAACCAGTGGCGCCAGAAGATGATCGCTCCACAAATCAATGCCACCGAAGAATGTCGTCGTGTCACGGTCCAATAAAATGCTTTCGCGCA
>DPLS01000340.1:0-161 GCA_003541875.1 Bacteroidota bacterium
TATGGTTATGCTAAAACGAGTTGTGTTGTTCGGTCTTGCCTTCGTGTTGCTTTCATGTCATTCAAACAAAAAGGACCATCCGATGATTGCGAAATCCAGGTTTGGTGTTCTGCCAAACGGTGAAGTGGCATTTCTGTATACACTCACAAACAAGTCGGGGG
>DPLS01000340.1:509-8493 GCA_003541875.1 Bacteroidota bacterium
TCCCTTAATGGATATGTCAATGACAAATCATATCTTGGTGTTATCGTTGGTCGGTATGGGAACCGGATTGGAAAAGGGACATTCACTCTGGAGGGAAGAGAGTACCACCTCACCATCAACGATGGTGAGAATCACTTGCATGGAGGGACGAATGGATTTCACAAGAGGTTGTGGAAAGCCGAGCCGATGCAGACGGACTCGAGTCAATCCTTGAAACTGACTTTGTCGAGCGCGGATGGGGACGAGGGATATCCCGGCAACGTGACTGTACAGGTCGTCTATACACTGACAGACAATGATGAACTCGTGATTGACTACAAGGGTACGACGGATCAGACAACCATCCTCAACCCAACGCACCATTCGTATTTCAACTTGACCGGTTCACCAGCGAATACGATTCTTGACCATGTGTTGGAACTGGCCTCGGATTCACTCACTCCCGTTGACCAAGGATTGATAACGACCGGAGAGCTAACCAGCGTGGAGAATACACCCATGGATTTTCGCACGCCGACACGGATTGGTTCCCGAATCGATGACCACTACACTCAACTTGCGTATGGGAAAGGGTATGATCATAACTGGGTGATTCGAAATCATGACGGCACGATTCGGAAAGCGGTAGAGCTCTACGATCCAAGCAGCGGACGTCGCATGACTATGTTGACTGATCAGCCGGGCATACAGTTTTACTCCGGCAACTTTCTTAATGGTACGACAAAAGGGAAAGGCGGCACTGCGTATCGGCATAGAACAGGTCTCTGTCTGGAGGCCCAGCACTATCCCGACTCGCCCAACAAACCTCAATTTCCAACTGTGGTCGTAAGGCCAGGGGTTCAGTACACACAAACAACCATCTATCAATTCTCAACCAAGTAATAGCGGGAGAAATGTGTATGAGTACCCTGCAATCTCTTGACTGGATTGTGATCGCCTGTTACTTCGGGCTCATCCTAGGTATCGTCTGGTGGTCATCGAAGAAGCTCAAGAAGACATCCGATTCATACTTCCTCGCAGGACGGGAAATGGGGTGGTTTATCGTCGGGGCATCCATCTTTGCTTCAAATATCGGATCGGAGCATCTTGTTGGGCTTGCTGCTTCTGGGACGACCGATGGCGTTGCCCTCGCACATTATGAGTTGCACGCGTGGTGTTTGCTTGTCCTAGGGTGGATCATGGTGCCGTTCTACATGCGCTCCAAAGTCTTCACGATGCCGGAGTTTCTTGAGAAGCGGTTCTCTCCCGCGAATCGCACCTTTCTTTCCGTAATCTCGCTCGTTGCGTACGTCCTCACTAAAATTGCCGTTGGTATCTTTGCCGGAGGCGTCGTCTTTGCTGTGCTACTTCCTGAAATGAACATCATGGGAATGGACAGCTTCTGGATTGGTTCACTTCTTGTGGTTGTCATTACTGGGTTGTACACCATCATCGGAGGGATGGAAGCGGTCGCCTACACAGAGGCAATTCAGACCGTCATCCTCATTATTGGTTCCGCCCTTGTCACCGTGTTTGGCCTCCAGGCATTGGGCGGTTGGTCGGAACTCAGGGCAATTGTTCCCGCGGAGATGTTCAATCTGTGGAAACCACTTGTTCCATCTGGTCTGGAAGGCACTTGGTCGCCGGTCAAGACTTCCACTGAGATGGCCTGGTACTTCAACGACAACTACCCGTGGCTCGGCATGCTGTTCTGTGCACCCATCATCGGGTTGTGGTATTGGTGTACTGACCAGTACATCGTGCAACGCACGCTCATTGCGCCAAACGAAACTCAGGCTCGTCGTGGCTCTATCGCCGCCGCGTTCTTCAAGCTCACGCCTGTATTCATCTTCATCATCCCGGGAATCATCTGCTACGCTCTTGCCGTGTCAGGAAAAATCCCCGCGCTACAACACGCAATCCTCGATGCAAACGGCGTGGTTATCCGCGAGAATGCGCAGCAGGCCTTTCCGTTGATGGTCGCACATATTCTCCCGGTTGGCGTTCGCGGAATTGTTGTCGCGGGCTTGCTTGCCGCGTTGATGAGTTCGCTTGCCGGCGCTTTTAACGCGTGCGCGACGCTTTTCACGATCGACTTCTACGCCCGGCTCCGCCCGGGGACATCACAGGAGCGATTGGTCTGGGTGGGACGTGTGGCAACTGCCGTTATGGTGCTGATCGGGATACTCTGGATTCCCGTCATCAGAGGAGGGAAAGGACTGTATGATTATCTCCAGGGGATGCAGGCGTATCTTGCACCACCCATCTTCGTCGTCTTCTTCTTCGGTGTGTTCTGGAAGAGGCTGAATGCGAAAGGGTGCATGGCTGCCCTGATTGTCGGTTTCGCCATGGGAGTGTTCCGTCTCTTCATTGACACGCCTGTGAAGCTGGGGGCAGGCTTCCGCTATCCCGAAGGGACGTTCCTGTGGATCATGAATAATGTGTTCTTTCAATACTACAGCCTGCTCATCTTCATCGTATCCGCCGCTGTGATGATCGGGGTGAGTTACATGACTGAAGCTCCTGCTCTCGCGAAGATCAGCGGGCTTACGTATGGCACGGTAACAGAGGAACACAAGCAAGAATCGCGTGCGAGCTGGGACGCGAGGGATGTGGTCTCCTCCGCCCTCGTCCTGATGTTGATAGTGGCAGCGTATCTCTATTTTGTGGGATAAACCAATTCCCAAAGTGCGATGAGCAAATATGTCATAGGTTTGGATTTTGGAACGAGCTCTTGTCGCTCGCTCGTGGTTGATGTTGCGAATGGAAGCGAAGTGGCCAGCAGTGTGTTCCCATATCCTTCCGGCACCGACGGCGTAATCGTTGATGTCGCCGATCCGAACCTGGCGCGACAGAACCCGGCAGACTACCTTGTGGGCATCGAAGTGACCGTCACAGATGCACTCAGGCAGGCGAGGGAAGTCAGACCGGATTTCACTCCTCAGGATGTCATCGGGATTGGAGTTGACACAACCGGAAGCAGTCCAATGCCTGTCGATGCAAATGGGCAGCCATTGTGCTTCGAGGAGGGGTTCAAGAACAATCCTGCCGCAATGGTGTGGTTATGGAAGGATCATACAAGCTATGCAGAAGCTGCTAAGATCACGGAGACAGCATCAGCGATACGTCCGCAGTACCTCTCCCGAATCGGAGGAACGTACTCTTCAGAATGGTGGTGGAGCAAGATCCTACACTGCAAGCATGTAGCGAAGGATGTGTTTGATGCATCGCATAGTTGGGTCGAAATCTGTGACTGGATTCCTGCCGTGCTGGTGGGAGAAGTGTCACCCCACCTGCTCAAGCGGAGCGTATGCGCAGCGGGGCACAAGGCACTGTACAGCGATTCGTGGCGGGGTCTCCCCGATGTGGAATTTCTGGAAGCACTGTCGCCGGGTTTGGGATCGTTACGAGCACGACTGTACGATCATACATTTACAACCGAAAACTCTGTCGGTCACTTATCCAATGCATGGGCAGAGAAACTGGGGTTGCCTGCTTCGGTCGTCGTTGCGGTGGGGGCATTCGATGCTCACATGGGGGCCGTCGGTGCCGGAATTAAGCCCGGGACTCTGGTCAAAATTATTGGCACAAGCACATGCGACATCATGATTCATCCTCACACGCAATCGCTGAACGACATTCCCGGTGTGTGCGGGATAGTCGATGGGTCAGTGGTGAATGGCTTTTTCGGGATTGAAGCAGGACAATCCGGCGTTGGCGACATCTTTCTCTGGTTCATCAACAATCTTGTGCCGGAGAAGTATGGAGTGACGCCTGACGAGAAATTCCGCGATCTTGAATCGGCTGCGGTGGGGCTGAGACCGGGCGAAAGCGGATTGCTCGCGCTCGACTGGAACAATGGCAATCGCACAGTGCTGGTTGACGTCCGCCTCTCCGGATTGATACTTGGACAGACGCTTCAGACTAAACCTCACGAGATATATCGTGCGTTGATCGAGGCAACAGGTTTCGGTGCCCTCGCGATCATTGACCGAATCGAAGAGTACGGTGTGCCGGTGAAAGAAGTGGTCAACTGCGGTGGTCTGGCAATCAAGAGCACGCTGCTGATGCAAATCTATGCGGATATCACTGGCCGACCGATGAAAGTTTCGCGTAGCGAGCAGACGCCTGCCTTGGGTGCCGGCATCTTCGCAGCAGTGGCCGCCGGCAAACACGTGGGCGGATACGACTCTGTTGCTGAAGCCCAGAAGGCTATGACGGGAACCGGCACGGCGTATATGCCGAAAGAAAGGAATCACCTTGCCTACAAGGAACTGTACAGACTCTACCGGCAGTTGCACGATGGATTCGGGACTCGGCAATGGAACGGAACAATGCATAACGTCATGAAAGATCTCCTGACAATCAGAGATCAAGTACGAAGAGGTTAACAATGCTTGAGAAATTGAAGAAGGAAGTTTGGGAAGCGAATCGCGCTCTGTTTCACTCTGGCCTGATTACGCTCACCTGGGGGAATGTCAGCGGCATCAGCCATGCTGACGGATTATTCGTTATCAAGCCAAGTGGGGTGGAATACGCAGAGATGTCGCCCGATGATATGGTGGTCGTTGATTTGAATGGCAACGTTGTCGAGGGCAAAAATCGTCCGTCATCAGACACGGCGACACATTTGGAGCTGTATAAGGCATTCCGAGGTATTGGTGGCATCGCTCATACTCACAGCACGTACGCGGTAGCATTTGCCCAGGCGCTGAAGGAGATTCCGTGCCTTGGAACAACACATGCCGACCATTTCTTCGGAGCGGTTCCCGTAACGAGGCTGCTTACCGAGCAAGAAGTTGATAATGCCTACGAGCGAAATACGGGAATGGTGATTCTTGAAAGATTCAAGCAGGTGGATCCACTTACTATGCCCGCTGTCCTGATTGCAGCGCACGCTCCCTTCTGCTGGGGGAACAGTGCGAGCGATGCCGTGAAGAACGCCGTAGCACTTGAGGCTGTGGCAAAGATGGCGTTCGATACGCTCCAGCTCGCTCCGGATATAGGAGAATTGCCCCGTCATGTGTTGCAGAAACACTATGAACGGAAACATGGCGTCAATGCCTACTACGGTCAGAACAAGGAACAATGAGGCTGAGATGAAGAACGTGCCCGACATTCACATGGGGGTGATTGCGGTGAGCCGCGATTGTTTCCCCATCGAACTCTCCCGCAAACGCAGGCAGAACGTCGTTGCCGCGTGCAAACAGAAGAACATCCCCGTTATCGAAATCGACACGATTGTTGAGAACGAGAATGACGTCCTTCGTGCGCTCGAGGAGATCAAAGAGAAGGGCGTCAATGCCCTTGCAGTGTATCTGGGGAACTTTGGCCCGGAAGGGCCGCTCTCGCTTCTGGCGCAGAAGTTCAACGGTCCGGTCATGTTGGTTGCAGCAGCGGAAGATACAGGAAAGGACTTGATCAACGGGCGTGGTGACGCATACTGCGGACTTCTGAGTGCGACCTATAACATCGGACTGCGCCGTCTCAATCCGTACATTCCCGAATATCCTGTCGGCGATGCTCAGGGTGTGGCCGATATGCTGGCAGAATTTCGTATCATCTCACGGATTGTTGTCGGGGTGAAGAAGTTGAAGATCTTTTCCTTCGGTCCACGTCCGTTTGATTTTCTCACCTGTCATGCGCCAATCCAGCCGCTGTTCGACATGGGGATCGAGATCATGGAGAACAGCGAACTCGATCTTTACGATATCGTCCAGAAGGAGAAGGATAATCCCGAGATCAAGCGCATTGCAAAAGACATGGCTGCGGAACTCGGGAAGGGCAACACCTATCCGGACCTGATCGAAAAGCTGGCGCAATACGAACTCGCTCTGGAGAAATTCATGGATGCGCAACTCGGCGCGTCGCAGTTTGGTGCGTTTGCGAACAAATGCTGGCCGGCGTTTGAAAAGTACTTTGGTCATGTCCCGTGCTACCTGAACTCCCGGCTGGCTGCGAGAGGTGTTCCCGTTGCGTGTGAAGCGGACATCTACGGCGCATTGAGTGAGTACATGGCTGTGTGCGCTACTGAGGCTCAGCCGGCGATTCTGGATATCAACAATTCTGTCCCGAAGGATATGTACGAAGAGGTCAAGCAGGAGATCGGGGATTATACACTCCAGGATTTGTGGATGGGATTTCATTGCGGCAATACCTCCACCGGGTGTCTTGTGCAACCCGTGATGCAATACCAATTGATCATGCATAGACTGATGGAGCCAGGACAAGAGCCGGAGATCACCCGAGGGACCATCGAAGGCCAGATCAAGGCAGGACCCGTTTCAGTGTTCCGGATTCAATCGACGCCGGATGCGAAGATGCAAGCCTATGTTGCTCATGGCGAGGTACTGAATGTCAACCCACAATCATTCGGATGCATCGGCGTCTTTGCCGTGCATGAGATGGGACGGTTCTATCGGCACGTCTTGCTCGAGAAGCGATTCCCGCACCATACGGCAATTGCGTTCAAGCATGTGGGCAAGTATCTGTTTGCTGCAACGAGGATGCTTGGTGTTCACGATGTGTATTTCAATCAACCCAAAGGAATGCTGTATCCGTCGGAAAATCCATTCCGGGGGTGAGAGTGATAGAAGTGCCGTCACACATACGGGGACTGATATTCGATTGCGACGGCACGCTGGTCGATTCGATGCCCCTGCACATGAAGGCATGGGAACACGCAATCGTGAAGGCGAGAGCTGTGTGGAACTACGACTTCTTCTTTTCCAAGAAAGGGATGGAGGAGAGGGAGATCGTTGACCTCTATAATAGGGAGTTCTCGATGACTCTGGATCGGGTTGCCACGGTCCATGCGAAGCATATGTTTTTCAGGGAACATCCTTCAGAGTTCAAACCCATCAAGAATGTGGTCGACGTCGTCTGGCGATACAAAGACAATCTCCCGATGGCTGTTGCATCCGGTAGCACGCGACAGAACGTGCTTATGGAGCTGGAGACGATCGGCATCAAACACCTATTCAGCACCATTCTCACAGCGGATGATGATATTAAGCCGAAGCCGGCCCCTGATATCTTCCTCGAAGCAGCAAGACGCATCAAGGTCGCGCCCCATCTTTGTCAGGTATTCGAAGATGGCGAACTTGGGCTGGACGCGGCCCGTCGTGCCGGAATGCTTTCAACGGACGTGAGAGGTGTTGACTGATATTTGTGTTCAGTGTTTATTGACAAATGACTTCGCTGAATTTCCATAAGGCCGAATAATGCTCTCACTCGGTTACGACATAGGCAGTTCGTCAATTAAATGTGCCATTCTCGACTGCGAGGGCGGCAAGCTTATCGCACAAGGATCCTACCCCGACGAGGAAATGGCAATTAGCGCACCACAACCCGGTTGGGCCGAACAGGATCCGGATATGTGGTGGCAATACGTCATCGTTTTGACTCAGCGGCTTCTGCGGGAGAACAAGATCGAGCCTGCGTCGATAAAGGCGATCGGGGTGTCCTATCAAATGCATGGGCTGGTTCTCGTAGACAAGCAACAGCAGGTCCTGCGCCCATCAATCATTTGGTGCGACAGCCGCGCCGTGGAGATCGGCAACGCTGCGTTCAAGTCGCTTGGCCCTGACTTCTGCCTTCAGCATATGCTCAATTCACCGGGCAACTTCACAGCATCGAAACTTCGGTGGGTGAAGGAACATGAACCGGAGGTCTTCAAGAAGATCCACAAGGCAATGCTTCCCGGCGATTTCATCGCGATGAGACTGACGGGGGAAATCCGCACCACGCTCTCAGGTCTGTCGGAAGGAATCTACTGGGACTTTAAGAAGAACGCTGTGTCTTCGGAGTTGCTTCGGTATTATAAGATTGATGAGGAGTTTCTTCCAGCAGCGTGTCCAACATTCTCCGTGCAGGGGCAGCTCACGAAAGCGGCTGCGGAACAACTCGGCCTGCGCGAAGGAACTGCTGTAGCGTATCGGGCAGGCGACCAGCCCAACAATGCGTTCTCCCTGAATGTTCTCAACCCGGGTGAGGTGGCTGCGAC
>DPLS01000192.1:0-5209 GCA_003541875.1 Bacteroidota bacterium
GCCAACGGTACGTATTCGGTTCTCACGGCAGGTGACGGAACCAGTGTTGAGCTTCAGGGTGTCGGTACGGAAAATGGAACGGACGGGAGCCAGATCTTGGTCAAGATGCTCGTGTTTGCAGACAGCACCGCCGTTACGTTTACAAATTAGCGTTGTTAAGTCCGTGGGCCACCGGGAAACCGATGGCCCTTATTCTTACTTCTAAGGGAATAGCATCATGGGATCGCAACAGATCTTACTTGTCGTGGTTGGCGTTGTGATCGTCGGGGTCATGATTGCAGTGGGACTGTTCATGTTCCGTGATCAGGCGGCGGCGACGGCCAGGGACTCTATCTCGAATGATCTGGTTGCGCTTGCTACGGGGTCCCAGAAGTATTATCGACGCCCCTCAACGTTTGGTGGAGGTGGCAATTCGTTTGGCGGCCTTACGATGAGCAAGCTTACGACGAGAGGCTCGAACGCGAACGGCGATTATGCGCTCAGCCCGGATCCGGTTCCGCCCGGAACGACAATGATTACGATTACGGGAACCGGACTGGAAACTGGGAATGATGGCTCGACCCCAGTGAAGCTTACGATGACAGTGATGGCGGACAGCATCCTGCTCGTTATGAATAACTAGTGGGTGTCCGACAGGCTCGACCATACAAGGAAGCAGAAGGGGAGTAGGAAGTAGCAACTGTTGTTTCGACACGATTGCAGTGCGACAGAGGGGAACAGGTCAGGGGTGACTCCCCTTGTTGGTCTGCTGGTTTTGCTAGGTGGGGGATCTAGTAAGACGGATAGTGGGTCCAACAGGGGAGTACCCTTTGTAAGTGAACAAGGGTTGGCAAGATGAGTACTGCAAACGGAAAAACAAAATCAAAGGATGTTCATCATGGCGGAATTCAGAATTGAAGGTGTGACGACTGCCGGTAAGCCCGTACAGGGCATCATGGAGGCAGATTCCCCACGAACTGCGAAACAGCGTGCGCAGCTGATGGCGCGACAGCGGAAGTTCAAGTTGCTTCACGTTGTTGCGAGGTCAACCTGGGTGTATAAGGTTCAGCGAGGAACCGAGAAGCCCATCACTGGCGAGCAGAAAGCGTTCACGAGGGGAGAGGTGCAGGAAGCTCTCCAGAAAATGGGCTACAGAGTAATACGTGTCCAGAAACGACTGTTTGATTTCAGGTCGAAACCACCTGCCACCGACATTGTAACCTTTGTGCGCGTGAGTGCAGACCTGATCCGGCAGAAGCTGCCCTTCAACGAGATCATGCAGCTTCTTGTGAATGATATCCAGAACCGCACGTTGCGCAACACTATTAAAGACATCAACACGGAACTGAAGCAGGGGAAAGACAGCGAGCGCGCCTTCATCAAACACGAGGCGGTTCTTGGCAAGTTCACAGCGCACATGTTGGGCCTTGCCTCAAAGAGTGGTAACATGGCGGAGATCTACGATAGCACCGCAAAGTTCCTTGAGCGTCAGGCGGAATTCAAGAAGAATCTGAAGAGCGCGCTGATCATGCCGATGGTAACGCTTGTCGTGTTGTTCGGCGCTGTCATCTACTATGTCGGATACATCTTCCCGGCGACTGCCGGTCTTTTCAGGAAGTTCAATATTGAGCTCCCGCCAATGACCAGGGCCACGCTGGCCTTGAGCGATTTCATCGTTGCGAACGTTTTCTGGATCACGCTCGCGTGTGTGATTCCGCTTGTGCTTGCAGTCAGGTTCTTCAGCACGGAACGCGGACGCTTCGTCCTCGACCAATACGTGTGGAGGGTTCCCGTGATGGGACAACTTCTCCACAAAATGAGCATCGAGATCTTCTGTCGTGTCTTCTACGCGCTCTATAGTGGTTCGGGCGAGAACATCGAGGTCATCCGGATGGCGGCTGAGGCGTGTGGCAACAAATACATGGAGCATCAGATCAAGACTGTAGCGTTGCCCATGATGGTGGAGCGAGGTGCAGGTATCACCGAAGCCTTTGAGGCAACAGGTGTGTTCACCAAGACCGCCCTGTCACGGTTCCATTCCGGTGCGGAAACTGGAACAGTCAAACATACGGCATACCAGTTGGCCGAATACTATGAAAAGGAAACCTCATACAAGATGAGGAATGCGATTGACTACATCCAGGTGTTGATCTCGATGATCATCATGATCGTCCTGACGGCGTTGACAATTGTGTCCTCCGAAACAGCGACGATCCGGCCGAAAAACCCGGCTCTGGGGCAGGCGGTTGTACAGCAACAGGAGCGTGCCATAACATAAACTGGCTCTATCCCCCTGAAAAAAAACGGACGTCAGCATGGCACAAGTCGACATCACCGACAAAATAGGATTTGCCCTCCTAAAGAAAGGTGTTATTGACTACGAGACTCTCGAGAAGTCTCTGAAAGTCAAAGAAGCAGAAGGCCAGAAGAACCGCCGCAACCTTGGGCAGATTCTTGTCCACGATTTCAGCGCCGACCACGACTCGGTATTTCGCGAAGTTGCCAATCTTTACGCTTTCCGGGAAATCTTCCTTGCCGATGAGCACATCGACAAAACTCGCATTGACTTCATCAAGAAACTCATTGATCCTCTGCCGGAAAACGCGCGGACGATGGTGGTGCAGGCCAAGATCCTACCGTTGAAGTTCGACGAGAAACAGACCGACAAACTGGTGATTGTCGCCGCCGACCCAACAGACCGCCGCATTCCGCTTGTAGCCCGCAACTTTGGCGTGAAGAAGTACGAAGTTACCTACTGCCGAATCAAAGATATTCAAGGGATTATTGAGCAAGTTGTCCCGCCTGAGAACGAATTCCTCAAACTGCTTGAAGATACCCAGATCGGTATCGAGGTGAAGGAGGACGACATTGCGGTTGATGAGGAGGCGCTCGAGGCCGAGATCAGCAAGAGCGCTCTTGTCAACCTCGTTGAGGGAGCCCTCGTGGAAGCAGTACGGCAAGGATGTAGTGACGTTCACATTATCGCGAAGGAGGGGAACAGAACGGAATTCTGGTTCCGGTCGGATGGGAGTTTGAAGCTGTGGCATGTGCAGGAAAACACCATGCCGGAGGCGGTGGCGGCCGTGGTGAAGGACCGATCAAAGAATGTCGATCGCTTTGAACGAGAAATGTCGCAGGACGGATTCATTCAGCGACAGATCGACGATCATATGATCCGGTTCCGTGTTTCGATCATGCCGATCGTGGGGGTGGAGTTCAGGCATAAGTTTGAGAGCATTGTCATTCGTGTTCTCGATGACAGGAAAGTGATCACGGATCTGGAGAAACTCGGGTTGCAGGGCCCGGCGAGGGATTTCTTCTACAAAGCAATTGCTAGGCCACAGGGCATTGTGATTCTGACGGGTCCGACCGGAAGCGGCAAGAGCACAACACTGGTTGCGGCGCTCCATCAGGTTATCGATCCGACAGTGAACGTCTTGACTGTTGAAGAGCCGGTGGAGTACATTATCAGGGGTGCCCGGCAGTTGAAGATTGGGCCGAAGATGAACTTTGAACTCGCAATCAGGGGAATTCTGCGTCACGACCCAGACATCGTTCTGGTAGGAGAGATGCGCGACAAGGCGACGGCAGAAATCGCGATCAAACTTGCAAACACTGGGCACCTGACATTCTCCACGCTTCACACGAACGACGCCCCAAGCGCGGTTGCTCGTTTGTACAAGATGGGGATTGAGCCGTTCCTGATTGCCTATGCCATCAATATTGTTGTTGCCCAGCGGTTGATTCGTACGCTCTGTCCACGCTGTAAGAAGCCCATTGCAAAAGATGAGATCGACCGAGACGTGTATTTGAAGTTTGGCTTTACAGAAGAAGACCTTGAATCTCGCACGATTTATGAGGCGGTCGGTTGCGACAAATGCAATGGCGGCTATAAGGGGAGAGCCGCCATTCATGAAGCCTTGTACTTCACAAAGGAGATTCGTCACATTATCGTCAAGTCGGGCGCCGATGTCGATGAGGAGGCCATACGCAAACAGGGGATGAAAGACGGGATGTGGACTTTGCGGCGCTCGGGTATTGAGCGCGTGAAGGATGGCGTGACCACCCTCGAAGAAGTGTCATCAGCGACGGCGGAAGACTAGATGTTCAATTGGTGTACAGATTGGCCGTGCTCTTTGTGCAAACGCAGCTGAAGGCAGGGAATTATGAACAGGAATGGCTTGAAGTGGCCGGAATGCCCCGTGATGATGCTGGTTGCCAACCAGGTGATGCACTGAGTGGAGGAAGCAAAAAAGGCGGGAAAATTGACATGCGGAGAGGTAACAATGGGCAAAGCTCTTCGCGCTCAAGAGGCTAAAGCAAGTTGGCTTTTGGGGATTTGGCAAAAATTCCATTGACATTCCTCAAGTCAATGGATATATTCAGCATGGAATTGTGTGATGTCGGTCAGGCTTTTTGTGTGACACGTGTCTTGGCCGAGCAATCGACTATATGATAGTGATTAATGATTGAAACTGCCGTAAAAACCCTTCGTGAGATTGCTGCTTCTGTCCCTGACACTGGGTTGGGGATAGAGCGCCAAATGCTTATCGGCGATCTCGTGGCCAAGCAATCGCCGGCTGAGAGGATGGCGTTGCGCAAGCTCATGGATAGCTACCTTCTCCGAATGGCAAAGATCAACGCCTCTGATATCGACCTGGGTGGTTATGGTAGCGGCGGTCACATCTGGTATCGTGTCTACGGTGATAAGAAGCCAGACAAGGATCTCGGTCATTTCACGCACGACGAGTTCAATGTGCTCATCCAGAGTGTTCTGATTGAACGGCAGCGACTGTTCCTGTATGAGAATCGGAATCTGGATTTTTCGCATTCGATCATGGAAGACGAGAGGATGTTCCGGTTCCGTGCAGACGCCTACTTTGATCTCGATCAGCTGGCGTTGAACATGCGTGCAATCAACGCGATCGTCCGACCCTACAAAGGACTCGAGCTTCACCCCAATGTGTCTCGTGTTCTCAGTCTCGCACACCTGCACCAGGGGCTAACACTCGTAACTGGCATTACGGGATCGGGCAAAAGCACGACCCTCGACAGTATCGTTGATGCGAACAATCACACCGTTGATGGGCATGTTGTGATCATCGCTTCACCAATTGAGTATGTTCACAAGTCCGACCGCTGCATCATCCGGCATAGGGAAGTTGGTAGGGACGTTCTTTCGTTCAAAGAGGGAGCAATTCAATCACTCCGCCAGGACCCGGATATCATC
>DPLS01000192.1:5449-5660 GCA_003541875.1 Bacteroidota bacterium
AGGACCCGGATATCATCATCATCGGTGAAATGCGGGACCCTGATACAATTATGACTGCTTTGGAAATAACCGATAGCGGTCACAAGGTGTATTCGACACTTCACACGGCCTCCGCAGTTGAAACGATCGATCGCATTATCGGGGAGGTTCCGCCCATAGAACAGGAGCGCGTGAGGAATCGTCTTGCCGATACGTTGAGTTGCGTCATGTC
>DPLS01000192.1:5924-6148 GCA_003541875.1 Bacteroidota bacterium
CTTGTCCCAAGTCTCGACGGGAAGCTTGTACTGGCCAAAGAGGTCATGGTCATGACGCCGTCGGTTCGCGCAGCTATCAAGAACAACAATACGGGTGAGATCTATCAGATGATGGCAGAGTCAGGCGATTTGGGTATGATCACGCTTGAACAGGATCTGAAGCGACTGTACTTGCAGAAGAGGATATCGCTGGAGAACGCCATGGTAACTGCCAACAACAAACG
>DPLS01000262.1 GCA_003541875.1 Bacteroidota bacterium
CATCAGAGTGGAATCATCTGTTCGGTGCCCCTTCGAGTGACTCGTGATCGTTTCGGGATTTTGAACTCATCCTTTTTTATCTTTAATTGGGTTTCGTGAACTGTAAAGTGACCATGAAGAAACGAATTGCCATTGTTCGAGGACCAGGTTTGAATACTTGGGAGGCGCAGATGTATTCGCCCCTTTCTGATGCATTTGAATTCGTGGCATTGATTAGCCAGGGCCAATATTTTGATATCAACACTATTCCATTCCAGGCGCGGAAGCTTTTTTCCCTTGGTCGATTCCTACGGGCTAGAATCTTGCGCAGACCCATGGTCGAGTTGCTCGGCGACTACCATGACCTTCAACGCCTGAAAAATGCCCTGCAGGGTTTTGACTTGGTGCATTGTTTGGACCCTATGTACTATTATACCTACCAAGCAGCAAAGGCGAAGCAAGGTACCAATTTCAAGCTTGTACTAACGGTGTGGGAAAACATCCCTTTTCTACATCATAATCGTGCTGCAGCAAGACACAAAGAGGTTATCTTTGATCAAGTAGATTTATTGTTACCTGTGTCCGAACGCGCGAAGGAGGTACTCATTCTCGAAGGAGCCCCCTCAGAAAAGATCAATGTCCTAATGCCGGGGATTGACATCTCGCATTTTCGTCCAATGGATAAGGACCCCGATCTCCTCGGGATGTTTGACTGCCGGGATGAGGATCTCATTATACTCTATGTGGCAAATCTCCACCGTGAAAAGGGCATCTTTGATTTGCTTTTCGCCTTTCGTGCATTACTCGACCGATGGAGAGGCGGCAAGAAGATGAGGTTACTCGTAGCCGGGAAGGGAAGAGAGAAAGAAAATGTCTCTTCCTGGATCAGAAGACTCCATCTTCAGGACCACGCACTATTAATCGACTTCCACTCATACGAAATCATGCCGAAGATACACAACCTTGCCGATGTTTTTGTCCTACCCAGCATCCCAATACGGACTTGGCAGGAACAATTCGGTTACGTGCTCGTTGAGAGTATGGCATGTGGCAAGCCGGTCATATCAACTCAGAGTGGTTCCATACCTGAGGTCGTTGGTGACGCGGGCATTCTCGTCCAGCCAAATGATTTCGTATCCCTCGGTCAGGCGCTTGAGAAGTTGCTCCTCGGCGAACATCTTCGAGAAGAATATGGAACACGCGCCCGACGGCGCGCGGAGAATCTCTTTGATGCTCAAAAGGTATCGAAGAAATTGCAAGCGGTCTATGATAGATTGCTCCAACAAGGGGAACAACCTTGACCATCGCATTCGATGTTAGTCATATTCGACGACAAAGGACGGGCATTGGACGATTAGCGACCATACAACTGCAAGGCTTACTTTCCGCCGACCGAAAACGGAACTATGTCTTACACGGCTGGTCGCCGGACCTCGATAAAGAGACGATCCAATCGTTCCTCCAACCTAACGTTCGGCTTTCAATTGCCCAAATACCTGGAACGATCAAACGACTATATTGGAATTATCTTCGGATCCCTCCCCTTTCCACCCTGATAGGTCAGTTTGATGTTTTCCATAGCGCCGAACCCCTCATGCCGCCCGTGGGAAACAAGCGGTCAATCATTACTTTTAACGATAGTGCGTACCACAAATTTCCTCATTTCTACAATCCGAGAACTGCAAAGAAATGGGACTATCTCTATCGTCGATCGTTGCGGAAGGCTGATGCGGTCATTGTCCTATCAGAGAACACGCGGACTGATCTCATAGAAATGATGGCCCTGCCACCAGAGAGGATTCATGTTGTTCGTCCCCCCACCGGTCCTGTGTTTTCCGAACCAAGACCACCACAGGACGAACTGGATGTACGTGAGAAGTTCTCGCTGCCTGATCAATTTATGCTCTTTGTTGGCACCCTTGAACCACGAAAAAATATCCCCGGACTCGTGAGGGCTTTCGAGATGTTTCTGGATGCACAGAATCGTTCAGTGTCTCTTGTTATTGTGGGAAGACGAGGATGGCTTTACGAAGAAACTCTGACAACAATTAACACATCTCGTGCGCGTGAAAAGATTCTTCTGTTGGACTACGTTACTGACGCCGATCTGGGAATTCTATACCGGTTGGCTTTGATGTTTGTTTTCCCTTCGTTCTACGAAGGGCACGGATATCCCGTCGTAGAAGCAATGGCATCGGGTACTCCGGTGATCACTTCCAACAATTCGTCGCTGAAAGAAATTGGGGAAGGGGCAGCATTACTTGCCGATCCGGAGAGTGTTGTTGAAATATGCGAAGCAATGCAGCGGCTGTACAGTGATGAGAACCTGAGGCGTGAGATGTCGATCTGGGGCCGTCAGCGAGCCTCACAGTTCTCGGTGAAGAGCGCGGTCGACGGCATCTTGCACGTGTACAATTCCTTTGAGAAGGATTGAGAACCCGACGGGAGAGTCTTTGATCGTTGCTCGCACATTGCTTATATTTTGGAGCCTAAGACTATCAATAAGACGAAGGATTTGAAATCAAGACTCCACCTTGGCTGTGGATCTATCATATTGCCGAACCATGTGAACGTTGATCATGTTGCATTGCCGGGGGTTGACGTCGTACATGATCTTACGGAATTCCCTTGGCCGTTTGTAGATCAACAATTTGATGACGTAATTCTTGTAGACATACTGGAACACCTTCCGTCCGTGGTGAAAACCTTGGAGGAGGTTTATCGTATCACCAAGCCCGATGGTCGGGTATTGATTCGGGTCCCATACTACAATTCCACCGATGCATCTGGAGATCCGACCCATATCCATTTCTTCAATGAATGTACGCTGGACTTTTTTGACCCCGGAAGAGAGATGGGGCAATCTCGGGCATATTACTCCTCCGCAAAGTTCCATATTCGGGTTGTGGGATATCGCGTCTACTTTCTAAGGCGAGTCTTCTTGATATGCAATGGTGATGAGGCAAAAAACACTCTCATGCCGGAACCCTACAAAGTCAAACTCATGGCAAACGCATTCCTCAAGAAATGTCTTCCATATCTCGCCCATCCTCTGGGTAACATCATTCGTACGCTTCACTTCGAATTAGTCCGCTTACCCTGAGATTCTTGTGGGAGTTTTGGAGCAGAAGGGTCAGCAATCCAAATGAAGTCCCTCCTCATCTACAACGCCAGTTGGCACACGTTCGGCGGGGGCGAGAAATATGTTTGCACCCTTGCCGATGTGCTTTCGACAACCGGCAGATATGATGTCACGCTGCTCGTCGATAACCCCGCCATTACGAAAGAGACCCTCAGCCGCTATTTCAACCTCACGCTCGAACGCGTCACAGTAAGAAACGCGAATTCCAAAAAGGTGTTACCCCTCCTTTCACAAGCAGACATCGGTGTGGTCGTCTCTAACTTCCGGTCATTCGGCAACCGCGCAAAGAAGAACGTATACATCTTGCAAATCCCCTATGTAGGAATTGCTCCAACCCGGATTCTTGGCAAAATCATGCATGGCAACATAAGAGAGGCCGGCAAGGATCTCTTTCGGAGATCGCTCCTAAGCACGGCGAGAGACTCTGATCTCGTGCTGGTGTACTCTGAATTCGTGCGTCACGTTCTTTGCGACAACCACCGGATCAACGCTCAGGTGCTCTACCCTTCAATCGATGATTTTAACCAGCAGACAACAAGAGAGAATACCATCCTGAGTGTCGGAAGATTCTTCAGAGGATTGTACAATGACAAGCGGTACGATGTTCTGATTGAAGCATTCAAAAAGCTCCGCGAGCACCTGCCACACATATCGTGGACTTATCATCTTGTTGGGAGTTGTGGGCCCGATCTCGCTTCACAGCACTACCTAGAAGAACTGCGCGCTGCGGCAACCGGACA
>DPLS01000404.1:0-10380 GCA_003541875.1 Bacteroidota bacterium
CGACTCTTTCTTGAGCAACTGACGCCCTTCTTGCATAAGACGTGCCTTTTGTTCTTCCTCTCTTTTCCACGCTTCCCCTTCAAGAGATCGATGTTCCGATACGGCTTGAGCTTCCTTCTTCCGCTGCTGCGTATTCAGGATTTTCACCTCGAGTGCCTGAGCATCGGTGTTCCCCGGATCGATGGCATAGATGGTTTCAATCTCTGACTGCGCCTTGTCGTATGCCCCTTCACCAAAGTAATCATTACTCCGACGTAGATACTCCTCAATTTTCGCGGCCCGGATAGCTCTTCGTTCTTCTTCTTCCTTGTCGCGCAGTGCCTGCTCCTCAAGTTTGTGTTGGATCTCTTCCAGTTTCCGTTGTTGCCCCTCTTGCATCTGTTTCGTTTCCTCTTCCCTCTTCAAATACTCCTGTCGGGCCGCATAGATCAAGCGCTCCAGCAACCGCCCTTTCTCGTGTGAAGGGTTCAGCAAGAAGATCTTCGTCGCTTCCTTCAGGGCCTCTTCGAACTTATTCTGCAGAATCATCTCTTTCCCCCGGTCCACGTACGCACGGATCTTCTTTTCCTGAGCGAGTTTCCTTCCTTCTTCGATTGCCTCTCTCACAGCCTGCTCGTATTTTCGGGTCTCCTCCTCCTCCCGCCGGCGCTGCGTTTCAACTTCATGTTGATTTACGAGTTCTTCCTCCTCCTTCCGCCGCTTCATCTCCTCAACACGCAGTCGCTCCTCCTCCACCCGACGCTGGATTTCCACCTCGGCTTTTCGCTGCGCCTCTTCCTGCACTCGGTGTCGCTCATGTTCAAAGTGCTCCTGTTGTGCCCGTTCGAGGCGCCGCTTGTCCTCTTCCAACCGTGCACGCAGTTCACTCTCAATCTGTTCGCGGGCGGCGGTTTCAGCTTCCCGACGCGCCTGCTCCTCCCGCTCCTGTGCGATCCTCAATTGGTTGAGTTGGGAGCGCTCGTTCTCGATGCGGGCGCGAAATTCCTCTTCAAGTCGTTTCCGCTCTTGCTCTTGCTTTTCACGTTCCTCCCCCAGTCGGCGGGCAAGGTCAGCCTCCACACGTCGAAAATCCTCCTCCTTCGCAGTCCGGATGGCCTCCGCTTCTGCCATCGCTTGCCTGTTCACTTGCTCAAGCTTTTCACGTTCCTCTGTCAGGCGGCGCGCCATCTCCTCTTCAATCGCTCTCTTCTCCTCTTCAACACGCCTGGCGAGTTCCTGCGTCAGGCGTTCGCGCTCCTGCTGCAATTGGTTCTGAGCTTCTTCAACGATGCGCGTCCTGATCTGGTCTTCTGACTCCCGTAGCTGTGTCTCGGCCTGCTGTCGCCTCACTTCTTCTTCACGCTTACGCTCCGCCTGCTCCTCAAGCATCCGGCGGGTCTGCTCCTCATGCCTCTGACGCTCCTCTTCGAGCTTACGATTTGCCTCGTCCAGCTTCTTCTTGACTTCTTCCTCGGCTTTTCGGAAAGCTTCTTCGGCTTGCTTTCGACGCTGCTCGTCTTCACTCCGTTGCTTTGCCTCCGCCACTGCGAGATGGCGTGCCTGCTCTTCAAGCGCTTTGCGCTGAGCGTCAAGCTCTTCCTTGTGAAGACGATCCTCTTCGGCAATTTTACGTTCCTGCTCCTTCAGTTCCTGCGCTTTTAGTTCCTGAAGCTTCTCTGCTGCCTCTGTTCGCGGAGCTACTTGTGGGGGAGCAACCGGAGGGGATTGTACTGGTTGCAGAGACTCGGTTTCAGGAGACGCCTTCCCTGTATCACGTTTCTCCATTGCATAACGTACACGTTCCTCGTAGGCTATCGCATAGGGGTTGTGGGGATCGGCTTCCATTGCAAGGCGGACAAGTCGTGCAGCACCTTCGAAGTCGCCAACCCTAAACATCTTGTCGGCCATTTTCAGGTACTCGCCAGCCTTCTTGCGTCGTTCTTGTCGTGCTGCTTCGTCGAGCTCAGGCATCAGGAATGGCGTGATCTACAACTGAACATCATGCGGGTTCTTCCTTTTTGTACATGAGGTGCGAGTGCAGAGGATCACTCAACCAAGCCGCTTTGTGCAGGGAAATATATCCAATATCACTTTGAATGTCAACGCAACAAACAAAGGGAAGTCCCTCACTTGTGCGGTTCGACGGAGATGTTCCTGCGAAACGGGCGTTAACGGGTGATCGTGTGTTGAAATTCAGGATCAGGTCGGAGGTTGTAGAAGTCCATGTCGAGAATGCTGGAAAGGCGGTACCGAACGTTAAGCGCCTTGCCAAGATGTTCAAGGGCTTGATCCCTGTCGGTTTGAAGGGCATACATGCGGGCCGTGTTGTAGAGAACATCAAGGTTGCCAGGAGCAATCTGGCGTGCCCGAGCACTAGCCTCAAGTGCATTCTTGAAAGCGCCGAGTCGTGTTTCGGTAAGCGCCAGATATGAGTAGGCCACTGCATCCAGCGGATTCGTCGCCACGGCCGTCTCAAGCAGAGCTTTGGCACGCTGGAGCGTTGCCTCCCATTGTGGCTTCGGACGACCCGCGGTCTGGTAAATGCGACCGAGCTTGTAGTAGTCGACGTAGTGTTGTGTCTGGGCAACTCGATCGACAAGAATCTGAGCGGCACGCTCCGGTCTGTGTGCATATTCCAACAAGTCCGCATACTCGGAACTGGCATATCCGCTTCGATCCCGGGCATACAGCATTCCCTGCTCAAAACTCTTGAGCGCATCCACATATTCATTCCTGTTACTCTCTCCTTGCGATCTCAGATTCTCATCGCGCAAATGTTGAATCAATCCCATTGTGGTGTAGGATTCAGCGTTGCGCGGGTCATCCGCAACAGCCTTCGCAGCAACTCTCAAAGCATCGTCAACACGTCCTTTGATTGTATACACAAAGGCGAGTCTGCGTTGCGTTTCAGCGTCACTCGGTGCGAACGCAGCTCCACGTTCAAGTTCTTCCACAGCACGGTCATACTCCAATCGATACTGTGCGATAAGACCTCGTATTCGGTAGCTCTCGGGCGATCGTGCGCCGAGAGCCAGGGCTTGAGTCAAGTACCTCCAGGCCATTTGCACACGAGTTCCCACCGTATCAACCTCCCTCTCAATTGCAGTCAGATGTGCCGATGCCAATCCAAGATCAGCCTCACTGAACAAGGAATCCCGATCCAGAGCAAGGGCGAAGGACGAGATCGCCGTGTTGATGAACTGCGGGTCATTCTGGCGAAGGTACCACCGTCCCCGCGCATACGCATCAAAGGCTTCTGGTGAGGTATTCGATACTCGTGTGAAGATCTCCTCTTCCTGCGATTCTGTCGCGACCTGCATGGCACTCATGATTGCTCGCCCGACTTCCCGTGTTGTCGACTGAAGCTCCCTTACAGAATTCTGAATCTGCTTCGACCACACCGGGCCACTCGAGGAAGTATCGAAAAGTGTCACCTGGAACGTCACGCGGTCATCCACTCTTGCCACGCTCCATGCCAGAAAATACCGGGCACCAAGGTTGCGTGCGGCTCTGGACAAATCACCTGTATACGTGCGAAGCGAAAACGTCGTGGCCGGTGCAACAACTCTCAAGTCACTCACCGTTGAAACTATGCTGATGAGTTCCTCGGTCACAGCTTCTGCAAGAAACTGAGATGAGCTGTCAGCATTTTGGGGTGTTGCCGGCAGAACGAGCAGCGAATACTTCGGTGGAAATACCGCCTGCTTCAAACTTGTAATGATGTAGTACGCCGACACTACCACGAGAACCACGCCGATGCCAATCAACACTGGCCTGAGAGGAATATGAACCTTTGAAACCCGCTCAATAATCCGTTCGACAACCGGTGGTTTCGGTGGGGGCGCGGGTCCGTCGGACACAGGTGGGAGGCCGAGCTCACTCTCCGGTCGAACGATTTCCTTGCTTCCCCAGACTTCAGCCGGAGTTTGGATTGAAGGCGTCGGCAACGGTGTGGCAGGGACTGCTGTTGCTGCTTCTGAAGCCCTTCGTCTCGCCTCTTCCTCCTGAATTCGCTCGGCAAGCTCTTTCGCCTTCGAGATGTTGGCCGCAAGATCCTTCGCCTCATCATTCTCCGGATCGATGGCAAGAAGCTCATCAAGAAGTTCCGTGCCTCGATCGTATTTCTCGCGTTGATAGAAATTGTTTGCTTTTTGAAGGAGGTCTGCAATCTTCTTCTGATTCGACTCGCGTCGGGCGCGCTCCTGCGCTGCCAACTCCTTCGCTTGCTGTTCGGCTTGGCGCTTCTTCGCCTTCGCATTTTCCTGCTGTTGCTTGCGTGCCTTCTGCAGACGTTCGCGCAGGCCTTCTACCTCGGCAGGATCTTTGAGAAGCGGACCCAGTTCCTCCAGAAGTTCAGCGGCCTTATCAATCTTCCTGCCGTCAATTGCAGCAAAGAACCTGTTGCTGAGGTCGTTTAGCGTCTGTTCATCACGGGAGACCGATACTGGTTTTGCAGGAGTCGGTGGCGGTGGATCGGGGTGTACGGGTCTTGGTGGATCGGGTGGCAGAAGAGGCTTGGTGATGTGGTCTGCCTTCTGCTCCTCCTTCTCGATACGTTTCAGCTCTGCTTCTTCCGCTCTCCGCCGAATCTCCTCAAGCAGTTTCTGCCGTTCAAGGTCTTTCCGCTTTTCCTGGTCGTCCAACGCCATAACGTCTGGTCTGTGGAGAAAAAGTGCATCTGCACGAAGAGCAGCACACAGGCAACAAAAATATATCCAAAACGTATACGAATGTCAAACAGACGAAGGATTGCTTTCCCCGAAGATTCTTTCTAAGTTTGTTGTGCAATCTTATAACATTCGGAGGCTCCCATGATTGTTTTCTATGGCTTTGTCATTCTCGTTGCTGTGCTCATCCTGTGGGCAATCGGCAAATACAACTCACTTGTTACTCTCAGGAACCAGGTTGCGAACGGGTGGAAGCAAATCGACGTTCAGCTGAAGCGGCGGCATGATCTCATCCCCAATCTTGTGAACACGGTAAAGGGATACATGCAATTTGAGCAAGAGACGCTGGAGAAAGTGATCAAGGCGCGCAATGCGGCAGTCAGCGCGACCGGCGTCGGCAACATCGCCGCAAAAGAAGGAGAGTTGAGCGGTGCGCTCTCCCGTCTGTTCGCTCTTGCTGAGAACTACCCGACGCTCAAGGCAAATGAAAACGTGAAGCAACTTCAGGAGGAGTTGTCCAGCACGGAGAACAAAATCAGCTTTGCCCGACAGTTCTACAACGACATCGCCACAAAATTCAACATCTCTCAGCAGGTGTTTCCGGGGAATCTCATCGCCGGGATGTTCGGCTTTCAAGCTGCCGAACTTTTCGAGGTTAAAGAGGCGGCTGAGCGAGAGGTCCCAACTGTGGATCTGTCGTTAAAGAAGTAGCCCGCATGTCGCAGTTGCCTCCAAACATTTACGAGCAGCAGGCGGCCAACAAGCGCAATACAATTATCGTGATGGCGATCTTTACCGCGTTTGTTGGCTTTCTGGGATTCGGCGTCGATGCGTTTATTCTGGGAAGTGAATTCCCTATCGCTACGTTTATCGCTCTCTGTATAGGAGCGGGTACGGCATATTGGGGACTGGCAAACGGGGCTACTGCTATACTGACCTCTGCTTCAGCCGCCCCAATTCCTCCCGATGATCCAAGGTATCAACAACTGAGGAACGTAGTCGATGAAATGACGATCGCCTCTGGTCTCCCGAGCCCCCGGCTCTTTGTAATACCAGATCCTGATCCCAATGCCTTTGCGACCGGCAAAGACCCGGGGCATGCAAGCATTGCAGTAACGAATGGTCTGCTTGAGAAACTGAATAGAGAAGAGTTGCAAGCGGTAGTTGCCCACGAGATGAGTCACGTGCGGAACTACGACACCCGGATGATGACAGTCGTGGCCGCCCTGGCTGGAGCGGTAATGCTGCTGTCCGAGTTTGGATTGCGGGCGACGTGGTTAGGAGGTGGGAAAAAACGGGATCGTGGAGGGTTGGGCCCCATTCTGCTGGTTCTCTGGCTCGTGGCAATGATTCTCGCTCCTCTCATAACGCAACTTCTTTCGATGGCGGTTTCGCGACAACGCGAATATCTTGCCGATGCCTCTGGCGCGGAACTCACGCGCAACCCGCTCGCACTCGCCGCAGCACTGCAAAAGATCGATGCCGCCAATGAACCAACCCGTTCGATCAAGAGGGGCACGGGTCATCTGTGTATCGCCGACCCGTTAGGAAGAAGTGTCAACTCAAAAGAGGGGGCTCTTGCCGATCTTTTCGCTACTCATCCGCCGATCGACAAGCGAATCATGTTGCTGAAGGCGATGGCATTTCAGCACACGTAAGAGCAGATCATTTCTGTTGCGCTGTGGATAGAATCGAGAGCATGTCTGCTTCGAGCGTCGCGTTCGGCTTCTCGGTGATACGTCCAACCTCGGTCCCGTTTTTCAGGAAGATAAATGTCGGCACGAGCTTGATGTTGTACTGTTCGGCCAGTCCCTCCTCACTCTTCTTTGCACGATCAAGTCCGTGAAGTCGGACACGTGAAGGCGCGATGCCACACTGATCGGCAATCTTGAGAAAATGGGGAACCTCCCTGCGGCTGTCGCCACACCACGTTCCGAGAAACACGAGAAAGTCCACCCCTTCGTTGACGTTACCAATCAATCCGACCAGATCCCGATCCAGCACAACCGTGTCATAGCGCGCTTTGAACTGATGGAGCTCGGGCTTGTCAAACACGGATCGTTCAAGCCACCCAATCTCAATGACCTCCGATTTCGTTCCGACTGTGCCACCACATCCACTCAGAAAGCACACGATAAGTAGGAAGAGCAACAATCGCTGCATCATTAGAGACCTCTTCTGTTTACTTTTCCTGATGATTCCATTATATTGCTCACGTCAGCAATGTAGCAAACACAATCCCAAAAGACAACACTGCCATGACAACGCCGCTTGACCGACGCTACGACGTTCAACCTGTTTCTGCAATTGACGCCAAGGCATTAGAGACCTTCCCGTACGAGTATGCCGGGAAGGACATTGTCATGCATATCGAGACGGACGAGTTCACCACAGTCTGTCCCTGGTCTGGCCTGCCGGATTTCGCAACTATCAGGGTTGACTACATCCCTGCCAGGGTGTGCATCGAGCTACGTTCATTCAAGTACTACCTGCTCTCCTACAGAAACGTCGGCCTCTACCAGGAACACGTAGTCAACAGGATTCTCGAAGACCTTGTGAAATGCTCGTCACCGAAATGGATGAACGTTACTGCCGACTACAGAGTGCGTGGTGGGGTTCACACGGTGGCAAGCGGGGAATACACCGTGGCAAAACGACGGAAATGAATTCCGGGGGAAATTTCTTGCTGATTGGGCTGTATATCGCCTGCGAACTTGCCGCAAACGTCACCGCATCAAAACCAGTTTCAGTATTTGGTCTCACGGCTCCAGGAGGCGTTTTCATCTACGCTGTAACCTTCACGCTGATCGACCTCATCAATGAGCGACTCGACAGATTGAAGGCTCGTCGTGTTGTGTACGTTGCATTCGCAGCCAACCTTCTGCTTGCTGTGTACACATCTTTGGTTGTGGCGCTTCCTTCCCCTGGATTTTATCAAGGCCAGCAGGCGTTCGCAACCGTGCTGGGATCAACCCCACGCATCGTTGCGGCGAGCCTCTTTGCCTATCTCGTGAGCAGTATGGTCGATGTGGAGGTCTTCGCGCTTTGGCGCGACCGGATCGGCGGGCACAAGTGGGCACGCGTACTTGTCAGCAATGCGATCTCAACCTGCATCGATAGCATTCTGTTTGTATGCGTTGCCTTTGCAGGCATACTCCCGCTACTCCCCCTGATTGGCGGTCAATATGCAATCAAGATGACGATAACGGTGGTGAGCATCCCGTTGATCTATATCAGCGGTCGCGGGTTGGATCAGAAACGGGAGTAAGTCTTCAGAGGAAGAGGCCGTGCTGCAACATAACGCTGCAGCACACCGCGTGGATCATCTAGATGCGCTCGATGTTAATTGCGCGCTTACCCTTCTGGCTGTTCTGCACTTCGAACGTAACCAGGTCTCCCTGCATCAGCGAATCGCGAAAGCCTGCGCTTTTCACATTGCTCTTATGGAAGAAAATATCCTCTGCGTTTTCAACCTTGATGAACCCAAATCCTTTTGCCACATTGAACAACTTCACAGTACCCTGCATGAAGAACTCCTTTACGCTAAAGAGAAACACGAAAGCCCCAGCAACGCGCCGGGGCTGGAAATAGTATCAATGAATTTGCCGGTCAAACCTTTGTAACGTTTGATGCTTGCAACCCCTTTGGACCCTTCTCAACCTCAAATTGCACCTTGTCGCCCTCGTTCAGGGTCTTGTACCCATCGCCCTGGATTGCCTTGTAGTGAACAAACACATCCTCGCCCGATTCGCGCTTAATGAAGCCATACCCTTTGGCACCATTAAACCACTTCACGACGCCTTGCTCCATGGGACAACTCCTTTAATTGAGATTTGTTAATCGTACGGCATTGCCGCCCACCGAGGGCACCAGATTTATTGCCTCTTAATAGCTTTGCAGATCGGGTAGCGGGGTGTTGTCCCAACACTATCACAAGGAATTGCGGACGTTCCCTGGAACAGGTCACGCAAGCATCTGAACCATTAAAAGTGCAAAAAACGGTGTACTGTCATTTGCTGAGCCAAGATAGCAGAATCGACCCTGAATTGCAAGACCTTTCTTGGCACCCAATTGCACAATATTCTTCACCCTGTCCAAAAAAGGAAGGACAAGCCAGCCCACTCTGTCTTGTCCTTCGCGCACAGCAGAAGCCACCTCCCACCAAAGGAGGCTTCCGGAGACCGAAACTCTATGTCAGGAAATCATCAATCGCATAGCGGAGATCTTCATCTGTCATCACTGCACTGCTATCTGAATGACTCGCTGTGGCAGCTTGAGGAGCTTTTTTCCGAACGATGAACGGAATTGCCACCAACAATGCCATAAGTGCTGTAATTGTCATGGTTTTCATACGTGCCTCGCCTGACGGCTCACTGGATTGTCAGGAATACTTCTTCAGAGAAGATGCTGCTGTAGGTTATAGCGTACCATGATTGAACCTCGATTTCTTCCATCAGGATCATTTCATGATACTCTCGCTCACCCTTGGAGAGCTCTCCGAACCGATATTGCTTCTTCATGGCACGACCTCCTTCCGCTCTGCAAATTCTCTTGGCGCTTCCTGTCATTATTGGTTACGAAATGCGTGCCATATTGTTCTAATCGAATTACCTCTCTGTTTGCCAGTGTTTCAAAGGACATTGTCCGCCATTTAGAACAGACCATGAACTTTTTGCATACATCTGCCATGTAGATGGAAAATTTTACCAACGATTTGTTTCAGCTTGGGGCCAGATTTTGAAGGCTTCCGCCACTTTTGCTATATTGACTCCATCACGAATGAGCAAATTCAGCATAACAAACAAGGTCTCTCTGGTTACTGGAGCCTCTGGCGGAATAGGGCAAGCGATTGCCACGTCGCTGTCCGAAGCTGGCTCCTCGGTCGCACTGGGTTATCACACCAACGAATCGGAGGCGAGGCGAGTTGCAGCCGCATGTGGAGGGAATTCGATGGTCGTGCAGGGAGATGTTTCCGATCCCACAGAATGCCGCCGCATTGTCGACATGGTAGTCAAGAAGTATGGTCGGATCGATATTCTCGTGAACAATGCAGCAATCAGTCTCGTTGATTCGTTCGAGATGCCCTATGAGGCATGGTTGACCCAGTGGAACGCAACACTGAACGCAAATCTGATGAGTGCAGTCAACATGACGTTCTGTGCTGTCCCCTTCATGAAAAAGCAGGGGAGCGGCAAGATCATCAATATCTCATCACGCTCTGCGTTCAGAGGAGAGACTGCATACATGGCATACGCCGCTTCGAAAGCGGCAATGGTCAACTTCACGAGATGTGTTGCCAGGACATTGGCGAAGGAGAACATCCAGACCTACGCTGTAGCCCCGGGGTTCATCGAGACAGGGATGGGGCTTGAAGAAATCGCTCGTCGGGGTGAGGAGATTCGCTCGCAGATCCCTTCGGGTAAGATCGGAACTCCACAGGACGTTGCCAATGTTGTCCTCTTTCTTGCCTCGGGTCTCTCCGATTATCTTACAGGATCAACAATCGACGTCAACGGAGGTTCGTACTTACACTGACTGACTCTTTATCTTCTCACCTCTTTTTCATACTTTGTACCCAGAATACATACTCATCCGAGATTTCGTTTCAAGACCGAGAGTCGCTATTTCATGAATACCCTAACTGAGGAGAGAGCCTTATGAACATCAAAGAAATCGAACAACTGCTTGGGGCGGATGCAAAACATCTGCTCGAACATCAATGCAAAACAATACC
>DPLS01000404.1:10736-10933 GCA_003541875.1 Bacteroidota bacterium
CTCGCTGGAACCGGCTACTTATCCATCTTGCCCGTCGATCAGGGGATCGAGCATTCTGCCGGAGCGTCGTTCGCACCCAATCCAATGTACTTCGATCCGGAGAATATTGTGAAGCTCGCCATCGAAGGCGGGTGCAATGCCGTTGCTTCAACATTCGGCGTGCTCGGCTCGTGTGCCCGCAAGTATGCTCACAAGAT
>DPLS01000413.1:0-1622 GCA_003541875.1 Bacteroidota bacterium
GTCAGTGCATCGTGTTTGCCGACGAGCGCTACCTTGAGCTGTTCAATAAGGAGTTGCTCAAGGTATGGAACGTCAGCGAACTGCCGCTGAAAGAATATCATCCAGTCGATACGTTGAAATACAAGAGGCCGAACGATCTCAACATCACCCATTCTGGATGTTCCTTCTACAAGCAATCATGGCGCGCAGTGGATGGCTACTGGAGTGAGAAACACAAACGAGTGATTTCCTATTCGGACAGGGATTTTCAATTGCGCTTCAATGTATGTTTTCCTATCGCCATCTTGGATGTACCGATTAGTTGTTGGCGCAGCAACAGCAGCGTGGACGCGGGGATTAATTCATGAAGCGAATCAGGCGCTCGGGATGGAAGTATTGGAGTGAAGGCTTTTGTCCCGGTGGAGGCTACTAGATGTTCCCTTCCCCCCGTCACTTCTGGAATGCACTGCATGAGAAGTGGTACGAGCGCCGCAGGGCGCTGTTCGGGTATCCGTTTGTTCGAAATGCGAATAGGACAACAGAAGAGGGAAAACAGCGACGGGCGCTCTTTGTCTTTCTTTCAGAACCTTTCATCATGAAGCCATCGAACCCACGTTTTCACAATCACCAAAACCTCAAACAATCACTCCAGATGGTCCGTGCGCTGGGGGATGCCGGTTTTGTGGTTGATGTGCGTGATGTGAATTGCAGAGACCCGTTGCCATCTGCAAAATATGATCTCGTGATCAGTCATCGATCAGATCTTGTTGCAGATGAGTTGCTCGAGCAAGGAGGGAGGAAGGTATATCTAGCGACGGGCATGAACCATGAAACGTACAACAGGAATCTTCTCATCCGGTATGGTCGTCTGAATTCACGGCGTAAATGTTACCTCGCCCCCCAGAGCCTCAATGATGAGAAGATGCAATTTGTTCGGACATCCGATGCGGTGGTTGCATATGGCAATAGGCTGACAGCTGGAAGCTGGACATCGATTACACGCGGGCAGGTAATGGCGTTCAACAATTATGGAACTGTTGGCATTGATCCTTTGCGGCGGGATTGGAATTCTGCAAGGAATAACTTCTTGTTCTTTGCCGGCCGGCTCCAAATGGTGAGAGGGCTTGACTTGCTGCTGGAGATATTTCCTCATCATCCTCATCTGCATCTTTACGTGTGCAGCGCATTCAAACATGAAGAGTCTTTCTGCCGATGCTATGATAGGGAGCTGTTTCATACTCCCAACATTCATCCGATTGGCCTTGTTTCAAAGGGTGAAAGGCGGTTTCTTGAGATCGTTCGTCGATGCGGCTCCGTGATTTTGCCGAGCTGCTCGGACGGTCAGCCGGGTTCGGTCATAGAGGCTATGCAAACAGGTCTCATTCCTCTTGTTACGAGGGAAACGGGGCTTGATGTTGAAGAGGCAGGCATTGTTGTCGACAGTGACAGTGAACAGGATATTGAGAAAGCAGTAGTTTACTTTTCAACTCTTGATCATTCCCGGCTTGAAGAGCTAAGCCGCGTGACACAACTGCTCGCCTTGCGTCAATATTCAGAGGCAGCCTTCATTGCTCGGTGGCGTCAGATAGCTAAGGAAATTGGCTCACTTGCGTTAAGCGAAAGATGAAATCAACAGACGGCCT
>DPLS01000413.1:1978-4946 GCA_003541875.1 Bacteroidota bacterium
CGGACAATTGTGGTATGCTGAGCGCAAGCTCTTGTATGAGACTATCCGGAGGAGTCGTCCTGCGCATTGTTTTGAGATCGGAACGTGGAGGGGCGGAGGCAGTACACTCTTCATCAGCCGGGCATTGTCAGAGAACGCGTTTGGCAAGCTTCACACGATAGAGATTGATAGAGAGTTTTACGAGAATGCCGTTCACGACTACACCTCGTACCTTCCATCGCTTCTGAACTATGTGGAATTCCACTTCGGCGACTTCAGAACCGTGTACTCCAGCGTTCTTGAAAAGGAAGGAACCGTTGATTTTCTGATCCTCGATGGAGCAGAGGACGGGCAGCAGACGCTTGAACAATACAGCTTCTTCTTGCCATACATGAAGCCGGGAACAATCTTGATGGTCCACGATTGGCTTACTGCGAAGACCGAATTGCTGAAGCCGATTCTGGAGAATTCGGATGTCTGGGAGATCCAAAGGGTGCTGACACCTCCCGATTCGGTCGGGTTCGTGCTTGCATTGAGGAAGCAATGATCCTTAGGGAACGATTGTGTCGGCACCGACTGTGACAAACAAGCCGTGAACATTCTTTACGATCATCAAACCTTTTCGCTGCAACGACACGGAGGAATCTCTCGCTATTTTCATGAGCTGATTCCGCGGATGGGTAGAATGGTTGATGTGTCTTCTTTCATGGGTTTTCACATTAGCGACTATGACTTGGGAGCGTCGCGACAGCACTGCAAGCGATTCTTCGCACAGCGGATTCCGTTTATTCCACACACATTGACATTGCGGCTGAAGACAAATGCTTTCCTCTTGAATCGGTTTGCTGAAAGTAATAAGTATGATATCTACCACCAAACATACTTCTATGATGTCCTTCGCCGATGGAATGGAAAGAGGGTGGTAACAGTCTACGATATGATTTATGAACTGTATCCTCAGGACTACGAGCCTGATGATCCGACTGCCAGGAACAAGGCCGAAGCCGTTCGACGAGCAGATTTTGTGATCTGTATTTCCGAGCAAACGAGGCGGGATGTTGTTGACATTCTTCGCATTCCCAAGGAGAAGACTGGAGTGGTGTATCTTTCCAATTCGCTGACACTCACCGTGACCATGCCAAGAGTGATTGACTCTCCCTATCTTCTGTACGTGGGAAAACGTGGAGGTTACAAGAACTTTGGCTCGGTTGTGAAGGCGTTTGCTCAAACACCTTCACTGCGGGATCGATTCCAGCTCATTTGCTTTGGGGGAGGTGAATTCACGCAGCATGAGCTCGAGACATTTGCAGGCCTTCGATTAGACAACAAGTGCAGACAAATTGCTGGTTCAGATGAAGTGTTGGCAAACTTATATCAGCATGCAGCCGCATTTGTTTATCCCTCCACGTACGAGGGATTTGGAATCCCTCCCCTTGAGGCGATGCACTACGGTTGCCCGGTTGTTGCAAGCAACGCAAGTTCAATTCCTGAGGTTGTGGGAGGGGCCGGAATATACTTCACACCTTCATCGGTGGATGACATTGCTGATAGATTGGAAAGCGCAGTATCGGACTCTGCTTTGCGTTCTTCCATCATTGAACACGGATATGCGCGTGAGAAGCTTTTCTCGTGGGATCGATGTGCTCATGAGACACTGGCGATTTATGAGCAACTTGTTTAGGTGGACTTTCGAGTCGGAGAATCGAACGTGAATGTTCGCGTTCTTTTGGGAACATTCAATGTTGGTCCGCCCCATAATCACTGGCTTGGAATCGTCCATGGGGCCAAGTCGATCCGTAGTTGTCTGGTACTCTGAAGGCTTGCATCAAATGGTTTCTATTCATATCAAATCAGCGTAATGCTTTGGAGGTTTAATTCATGCCGATTCGAACTGCAATAGTGCTGTTCTCATGTGCACCGGAGGATTTGGGGTGGGAGGACTCCCTCCCCGGGCTCTCCAGCCCAATGGAGGAAGTCCGGTTGCTTCACAGCGCCATTGTTGCCGACCTCGCGGAGAGGTTTTCTGAAGATTCACACTATCGGGTTGTCATCTTTGAAACCCCCGACGCCCGTGTCGAATCGAGCACACCACTCCCCACAAAGGTGGAGCTTCGGGTGCAGGCACCCGGACTTCTACACCGTCGTGTGCAGGAAGCTGCGAAGGATATGATGGGAAGCGGTCAACTATCATCGTTGTGTATCTTTCTTGGAAGGAATCCACTCTATCCGGTGCAGCTTTTGGCGCGGGGAATTGAATTCCTTGTGCAAGAAGATGATGTACTTGTTATGGGTGAGGCACTGCAGGGCGGCCCTCACCCCTCGCTCATGTGGCTGGCATTGAAAAGCTACCACCCGGAAGTGTTCGAGCAGAACGAGCGATGGTGGCAAGGAGGGACACCTTTGCTACAAGCCATTGCAGATGCACAAGCATTAGTGATGACGGTGAGACCCGTGCGTGAAATTTCATCAAGAGATGACCTCGGTTACCTCTTTCACGAGATAGAACGTGAAGTATTGCTGAAGCAATGGTACCCAGTCCGTACGTATGAAGCGCTGCACCGCATGCGGCGCAAGCACTTGATACCGGAGAGCACGGGATGAACATCGGGATTTTTGGAGGCACATTCAACCCTCCCCATTGTGGTCACCTCATCGTTGCCGAACGCGTTCGGGAGGAATTTGGCCTGGCAAAGGTTCTGTTTGTTCCTTCGTCGGTTTCACCTCATAAGCAAAACCTCGCCCTCGTCGATCCAGCCCATCGGTTGGAGATGGTTCAACTAGCCGTCCTTGGTCAGCAGAACTTTGAATCGTCGTCGACGGAGATCGTCCGGGGCGGGGTTTCGTACACGATCGATACGTTGGAACAACTTCGGCGAGTCTATCCCGGTGCCACGTTGCATTTGCTCGTGGGGATGGATAACCTTGGTGAATTTGCGACATGGAAATCACCTGAACGGATTGCCAATCTCTCAAAGGTCGTGGTGATGAC
>DPLS01000077.1 GCA_003541875.1 Bacteroidota bacterium
AGAATGTGCAATAACGAAAGTGTGCGGAGTAGTGAATAGAAAATCTGCAAGCTCGCCAGACACCCCGATGTTCGTCTGTCAACAGTCCGGGAATCCTGCAGGTCTTACAGATGATGGGTTGTTGAACGAGTTCCGCCGCGAAGCACTCAGTTCAGTGATGCGTCTCAGGCTTCAGATCCGCTGCCGGGGAGCTGCCTATGACGGATGTCTCTCCAGCAAGCGCCCGTTACTCTTCAAGCTCGGCGATTCCATTTGAAGGATGATCGTGTTCTATTTGCTCGCTGTCGGATTCTGGCTCGGGGCAGCCGTGAAATGTTCCACCTGATTCTTCACAGGAGGAATCGTGCGAAGGTATTCGTACACGGCTCCGAGATCTTCATTCGTCATCCCCGCGAACATCGTCCACGGCATGATCGTGTAGTACTTGGCGCTGTCGGCATTCTGTCGTTGGCTGGAAGAATCGGCAAACGCTTTGAAGCGGGAGATGAACACATCTTTTGTCCACAATCCAATTCCCGTCTCTTCGTCAGGCGTGATGTTCGCAGTGCGAATAGTTCCATTGGGGAATGGGAACTCCCGTCCGCCGGCAAACTCCATTCCCTTCACCTTCTCTCCCTTCACGGCCTGTGTGTGGCACTCGATGCAACTCGCTGCATTAACCAAGTACTTCCCATACTCGAAGGCATTATTCCTGTTGGGTTCAGCTGCTGGTGTGTGCTTCTCGGGGATTGTCTTTACGATGAAGTTCAACGGGAAGTTGAGTTGTGTTGACAGTATCTGATTCTCCACCGGCTTCAACGAACGGATGTACGTGATGATGGAGAGGAGGTCTTCTTCCGACAAATTGTTATACGATTGATATGGCATCAGGGGGAACAGAGCGTGGCTGTCCCTGCTGATGCCGGTTGTGATCGCGTGGTATAGCTCCCCATCGGTCCACTGGCCGATGCCTGCCGGCGTGATGTTCCTTGCGTAGATGGTTCCGGGGAAGCCCATGGACTCATCAAATCGTTCACCGCCTTTTCCCTCGGTTCCCGGGACAATGGGCCCGGAGACCAACTGCCAATCACGCGTTGAATGACAATCCATGCACACTGAAACGTGGTTCGCGAGGTAGCTGCCTCGCTCAAGTCGTGCAGGTGTTGCTTCAACTTTGATGGTGGGGGTCGGACCAGCGTCCGGATACTTGAGAGAGAAGAATGCGAGAAATCCACCAGCGGCAATAACACTCACTAATGCAACGACCCCGAGGATCTTTCTTGCTCTCTTCATAGGTGAACCCTTTGAAAATTGTGAACGATGTGGAATAAACCGGACCAATAAGTCCTAAACAATGGGATTCAATCTAAGCTTTCTTACCCTTTGACTCAAGCAAATTCTGAGGTTCATGGGTCGTATCCCAAGCGTCAACACTGCGGCCATTGGGGCGGGTCCGTATCTTGTCACCGAGATCGGTATTTTGCTTCAATTTGGCGAATTTGCTGGCTTTTTCGGGCAACTTGACAAAGTGTTTCCCTTTGGTATATTAGGTCTCCAGACTGTTCTTTCCATAACCCTAAGTTCTTTATGTGGGCGTTTGCTGTCTCCATCTGCCGATCTCTGTTCACGCCGATTCACGCCTTTCTCTTTCCCTATTTCAATCAAATAATTCCGGCTGTATTTCGCGCATTGCACATCAATATGGTGTGCCCTGCACAAACGCGTGGAAAAATGCAGTCATCACAATCATTCATACATCATTGTTGAGGAGGATACCATGATACTCGTGCGTGACGTATTCCAGTTGAAATTTGGCAAGGCCAAAGAAGCGAAAGCGCTTGTGAAGGAGGTAGTGGCAATCCAGCGGAAGCTGGGCTTTGCTTCTCCGCGTCTTCTCACAGATCTAACGGGTCCGTACTATACATTCGTGATGGAGCTGACCTTTCAGAACCTCGCTGAATTTGAAAAAGCGCTCAAAGAAATCATGGGCAATCCGGAGTTCGGACAATGGTACCAGAAGATGATTCCTCTTGTGGATTCCGGACGGCGGGAGGTATACACCGTCGTTGAATGATTAGGTAGACGACAATCGACGCTTCAAGCTCCACACAATCCACTCTATTCCATTTACTTTTTTCAAAGGAGGTTGCTATGCTACACAAATTCACAGCAGGCATTCTTGTCGTTCTGTTAGTTTTCTCTTTCGCCAGCGCTGCATTCGCTCAAGATGCATCGAAGTCGACGAAGAAGGAGCACAAGACTGCTACTCTCAAATCTGTCTCATGTGCCCCGGAGTGCGGGTTCATGTGTCGTAGCCATGATGACAAGGAACTCACATCTATTGTGAAGACACATGCGAAGAAGGTTCACAACAAGGATCTGACAGATAAGGACGTGCAGGGCATGATGAAAATGGAAGATGCCAAGTAGGGCTCTGTGCACCTGATGTCGTATTCGGCAGCCCCGACCAGATGGCCGGGGCTGCGCGTTACACGGGGCACGACACAGTCACGAATAGGCCTTCGGAAGATTAGTGGCATGTCCATTTTTTCGGCGCAGTCGTGAACCTGCCTGCTCGAACCTGTTGTGGAGGGGGACTCGTCTGGCCGCAAATACGGTGACCCCCTCGTCGATGTTCTCAGTGCGACCGGGTTTCTCGAAGTTGCTGCAGTGCTTCCGGACTTCTTGCCTCTCTTCGGTTGGGAGGATGGTTGCAGATCTGAGAATCTTTTGCTCAAGGTTTGGCAAACCTGAAATAACCATTCTTTGTTGGCAGTCCAGATATTCCTTTTCGGACGATGCCACCGCCTTGGTTCTCCTGCTTGGGGGCACGTTGTTTGCTATTCTCTTGCATTCGATTCCCTTTCCAGGGAGCCGTGTCAGGCGTCGGGTATGTGCGGGGAATTGTCACACACATAGGTGACCCGGTCAGGCCAGGTGACTAGATCCGCTGCAGATCGACGTTGAGTCAGTTTGCCAGAGAGCCCAGTAACGTTAGCGACCATATCCTGAGCGTGGAATTTCGATACTCTCACGAGAGAGCATATTGAACGTGAGCGTATCTATCAACGTATCTTGAGATCATAACAGAACCAATTTAGGAGGAGTAATGGCGGAATTTGAGAAACATCTGTACGTGATAGTTTTCCCAATCAATGCGCTGGTCTCTTCGCAACTGAGCCCAACGGAGTTTGCGCAGCACTATGCCGTGGGGAGTGCAAAACATTTCAGAGGCAAGGTGATCTTTGTTGAAGTTGACATCACATTTCGGAACCAGTATTTCGACATTGATCATTACCTTGCGCTGACGGTACCCAAAACCGACGGAACCCCGAAGAAGACCAAGTTCATTTCCTCGTATGCAGTATTGGAACACATTGATCTGCGATCCCTGAAGAACCTCTATCTGGTGACTACCAATGGCAAAGCGCTGGAGATCGCTTCACGCCCTTATACCGCCACCAACGAGCCCGGGCTTGTGCGAATCTATCAGGAAATCACGCCGCTGTCCAACCTCGTAGTTTCCACGCTTGATCAGCGGGCGTTTGGGAAGTACATAACAAGCGAAACGAAGTCGAAGGGTGCGCCAAAGATCTGCTTCACACAATTCGAGTTCAATGTGGCGGAGTTCATGGAGAAGAACAAGAACCGGGAGATGATGTACTCGCCAATTCCGGAGACCAATCCGACGCGCCTCTATGAGTATCTGGTGGAATTAAAAACTGATCCTTCCAAGAAAACCAAAACGATCAGTCTCAATACCACACTTATGGAAGCATCCTATGGTCTCATCAGGCATGGCTTCTGGTTTGCGGCGGGCACGGAGTTGCTTTTTTATCCGATGCCGTCGCAAGCTGAGCTGCAGCGCGACCATTTCGAGTGGTGGAGACATGTTCGGTAGAAGGGGCGTACAGGGAGAACATCCCCACTCCTGCCGAACATACGACGGAGTGGTCCGCGAAGCAGATTAGAAGAGAAATGACGCTGCTGAAGAGAGCTGTCGAGCCCCGATCATTTGGTCGGGGCTAGTGTTTTGACGGCTACGGAAGCTTGGAAACCTAACTGGCCAGCCACCCGGTCGTGACGCATCCTTCGAGTGTCGTGAGGCCGTTGTTCGGGCTAATGACGAACGATTGCCTTGCAGACTGTGATCTCCAATTCCTCAACAGCGTTGTACGTCACTCCCTGAATGATCTCCCATACGAATTCCCGCCTCACGTTCGAATCGTGAGCGATCTCTTCGGCTATTTCCGGGCTGGCCTTGAACATCGTTCCTCTTTGCATGTTGCAAAGTCCCTGAGCATGAGAATGTCATATTGCTGCCGGTATGAGAGGTTCACAATTGCCGCGACAGGGATCGCCGACAACCCGCGCGCATTGAAGGCATCTCATGTGGGGTATCCCTAGCTGACGTATGGTTGTGGGTTCTTACACGCGGCGCAAGTGAACATCGCATCATGTTCGCCGCAAATTCCTGAAGACGGATCGGATTCCTGCAATGCACTCCTTCATCCAACTCTCCTCAGTCGCGATGCGAGGTGTGTTGCCCTGGCCGAGTGGTCTCACGTAGTTGCGTAGGGTGGCATTCCTTGGAACATCCTGAACAATGGTGATGAGCGACGGCCTGAGGAGAATGGTTGCACTTGACCCTCTGCGGAAATCGGTCCAGGGGTTTCCCGAAAGTGCGGCATCAACCTCACACTCAAAATAGAACTCGTCCATGGTATCCGATGATGGAGCGCGGACGATACGTTTGAATACTGCGCGAAACGTCTGCTTCCGTTTGTGTGTGAAGAGATATTCCTTATCAGGAACGAGTTTTGGTCTCTGCCTTCTCACGGTGGTGTTTTGCAAAGGTGAATCTGGATGAATCGTTGGACGGGGGAGCAAGGATACGCGTTGGGGGCTTGATCCAATATATGAGTTCTCCAGTGATGGCCGCCGTGAGCGTGGCCACATAATACGAGGGGTCTTCGGACTTCTTGTCGAGGGTGTGGTCAAGAAACAGGGGAAAAGCGGTTGGCGCAAATTCATTGACTCCCGATCAGCGGAGTATGCACATTCGCAGGTCACTTCGGGTTGAGACAAGGAATGAATTGGATTCGCAGCAGTTCAGACTCCTGCATTCGCTCTCGTTGTGAGGTGGGGAAGATTAGAAAATGTTGACCTGCCTTTCCGATCTGAAACCCATGTCCCCACATCCTTGATCTGAAACAACCCTGCGGTCACATCACGGGAGCCGTATCCCCCGTGCTCATGTCTCGGGCGGCACAAAAAGGAGCCGCTTCAAGCCATTTGTAAAGTAAACACATCATGGCACGTAGAAACCACAGTTGCTTTTCAGTCCGTGTTGATGTAGCTTTGGACAGAATCCTATCGCGGGCGGCCACTCCCAGGTCGTCAGAAAAGCAAATAGAGACCAGCTCTCTCGCTAAAACGGGGAGAATTCGACTGTGAAGGCATCGTTCACGTTACCGTGAACTCTCGAAACGGGATGGTTCTGGCATTGTAACCGGAGCCGTTCATGAAAATCAGCCACAGGTGTAGCGTATGTGCGCGCATCTGTTCCCCCAGCTAACGCCTGTTCCTTGCTCAACACTGTATTGTCCGGTTTGCCTCGTCCTCTGTGCCTCCTCTCGAGGTGAGCCAATCGTGGCAAGCCACTCTCAACGTCGGTGCGCCGGTGTATCGGCACGCGATGGATAGTGCAGATGAGCATAAGCGCAGTATTGGAGAGCGCTCAATCACCAGAGGAGGTCGCCGTGGATCCAAAACCACTTTCAGTTTCGCAACGGGGAATGGCGCGCACAACGGTTCTCACACCAACGTATCCGTTTCCGGGCACGAGTTCATTCGAACAGATTGTTGCCGCTGTGCAACTACTGCTCCTGAGCATCAGTAGAGGCGGAGTGGAGAAAGATCTCGACCTCCCTGTCGACATGATGCCGATTGAAGAACGACTCGAACAGTCCAAAATGTAGAAGTGAAAAATCAGAAGTGAAAGGGAGTTCATCACTCCACGCTTTGCACTCTTAATTTGTAACTGCACGCTTGACTGTGTTTATGACGCCCAAACGCACGACAATCAAGTTTCACCCCGGCATCAAGCTACGAGACCCGTTCACGGGCGATGAGCTGCCGGTAAAGAGATTCACCCTGTCTAACGATGGTGAAGACTCCGTTGCGGCCGTGCATGGCTTTGTGGTCGTCACGCCGAATGGCTGGGGAGCCCTGCCGCTACTGAGGTACGTGATGCAGTTCCGGAGACAGTGCATGCGGCTTTTGGCTGGTGCGAAAGCATGGAGCAACAATTGAAGCAGTGATTAGTTATTGAGTGAAACGCGCGACGTGATGAGTGAGAAGAGGAGAGCGTTGCTCGGTTAACTGTTCACCTTTGCATAATCACGCTTTTGTCTGACACAACTCTGCCCGCTTATCACTTTGGATTGTGCAGCCTGAACTTTGCAATGTGACCGGCATACTTCAACTGTTTCCGATGTCGTTCGCCTACTCAACTAGATATGCGGAGCCGTTATGAAATCGCTCTACTCTCCTTTCTCTCTCTCTGTTTGCTTCCTCCTCCTCGGCGCCAGCGCATGGGGCCAAGCCCCGCCCGTGCCGAATGCGACACAGCCGTCGAGCATTGCCGATTCCAGTTTCATTGCGACCTGGGACGCTTCGTCAGGTGCAACGGAGTACTTCATCGATGTGGCAACGGATCCTGCTTTCACATCTCTCGTTGTCAATAACCTCGCCGTTGGCAACGTGCTGACGTATCCGGTCTCGACCCTGAGTCCGGGAATGCTCTACTACTATCAGGTGCGCGCCGCAAATGCCGAAGGAACGAGCGGCAATTCAAACGCGATTATGGTAAACACGACCAGTGCGATCCACAACGTCACACAGAGCACATTTCATCCCACCATCCAGGCAGGTGTAGACGCGGCAACAGCGAATGATCAGATTAGCGTTGGTGCCGGAACCTACACAGGGCCGATAGCCGTGAGCAAGTCTCTCACGTTGAAGGGCACAAACGCCACGATCGAAGCGCCGCCGGATTTCGGAACGAACGCCGCGTACAATCATACGCTGACACATTTCAATCCTGAGCGGGCCGTCGTGTACATCGGTGCAGGGGGAAGTCCGATCAATGTTGTAATGGACGGATTCGTGGTGGATGGAAAGAGACTGGGTCCACACATTTCCCAGTCCGTTGGCTATGCAGGCATTCTTGTAGAACAGTGTGTAGTGACGATTACGAACAATACCGTCAGGAATGTGTTGCCGTCTCTCGCTGATAGCGCCAGCAGCACATGGGAAGCGTCGAAGCGTTGGAACGGACGAGGAATCCATCTCAGGGGAGATGGTACAGAGGGGACGATTTCGAACAACTACCTTGAGCACATCAATCGCTTCCACATCCTGATCGATGCCAGTGACGATGGCACAGCCGCGGGCGTTTCACCCCGGGCCACCGTGTCCAACAATACGATCGTTGGCAAGGGGATCTATGATGGCGGACAGAAAGGCATCTGGTTCGACAACGGTGCGTGGGGCACGGCGAGCGGCAACACCATTTCAGCGATGGACTATGTGTCGGCGACTCTGGAGCCAGACCGCGCAACCTGCATTACCTCCTTCAAAGGGAGTCTCGATCCAGCCCATCATCGCACGTTCGCAGGAAACATGCTGAGTGCCTCAACGATGACTAACAACAAAGGATTCTATATTCAGGGGACGGATGACGTTGTTGCAGACAATACGATCACAGGTTTCCGGTGGGGGATTGAAGTCCATGATGGACCGGGCACCAGTGCTGTTCGGAATGCGATCATTGGAGGGCAAGTTGGTGCGATCGTAGTCTCTGATCTAGATCCGGGCTATGCGCAGTCTGTGAAGATCGGTGGTGCTCTTGCCGACAAGAACACTATCACGGGACAGAACCCGGCAGTTTCGGGCGGGAGTGCTATTACGGTGTCGTTCAGAGATCTCTCCGGCTCGTCGTTCTTTAGCACGATCCCTGTTGATGCGACGTACAACGACTTTGGCGTGTACACAGCGGGTGAAGTGGCGCAGCGGGTGTTTGACGTGAATGACTCGACAAGCATCGGGCTCGCCACTGTCAACTATACCCCGTTCTATGCCCCGATTCCGTCCGCGCCAAACGCAACAGCGGGAACTGTTGTGGCTCAGACGCAGTTCCAGGCGAATTGGGATGCAGTGTCAGGAGCAGCGGGCTACCGGTTGGATGTGTCATCAGCCTCAGACTTCTCATCGTACGTCAACGGATATCAGGACAAGCCGGCTGCCGGGACCGATGATCTGGTTACGGGCCTCACGGCGAATGCGACATATCATTATCGGGTACGCGCCGAGAATACCGGAGGAACGAGCGGCAACTCCATCGTGATCGATGTAACGACACTCCCCAATGCGCCGTCTGTGCCGACAGCGACAGCGGCAACTGGTGTGGCGCAGACGCAATTCCAGGCAACTTGGGATCCAGTGTCAGGAGCAGCGGGCTATCGGTTGGATGTGGCATCAGCGTCAGATTTCTCATCGTACGTCAGCGGATATCAGGACAAGCCGATTGCCGGGACCAACGAGCTGGTTACGGGTGTCACGGCGAACACGGCATATCATTATCGGGTACGCGCGGAGAATACCGGAGGAACGAGCGGCAACTCCATCGTGATCGATGTAACGACACTCCCCAATGCGCCGTCTGTTCCCACAGCAACAGTGGCAATCGGTGTGGCTGAGACGCAGTTCCAGGCAACTTGGGATCCAGTGTCAGGAGCAACGGGTTATCGCTTGGATGTGTCAACAGCATCAGACTTCTCATCATACGTCAGCGGATATCAGGACAAGCCGGTTGCCGGGAC
>DPLS01000079.1:0-1823 GCA_003541875.1 Bacteroidota bacterium
AATATCGGCAGCCGTGATCGCATCCATCAAGTGCTGAGTGCAGCAAAGGACAAAGGGATTCCCATTCGGATCGGCGTGAATTCCGGCTCGCTGGAAGAAGACATCCTGAACAAGCATGGCTATCCGACCGCAGAAGCGTTGTTTGAAAGCGCAATGCGCCATGTGGGAATTTGCGATGAGTTTGGCTTCAAGGACGTCATCATTTCGGTGAAGTCCACGGATGTGCGATTGATGGTTGAGGCCTACCGTCTCGTGGCTGAGCGGACCGACATTCCCCTACATCTTGGTGTCACGGAAGCCGGCCCGACGAAAACCGGAACCATCAAATCAGCGGTTGGTATTGGTGCACTGCTTGCGGAGGGTATTGGAGATACGATTCGCGTTTCGTTAACAGACGAACCGGTGAAAGAAGTCGAGGTGGGGAAGGAGATTCTTCGCTCGCTTGGTCTTGCGACGCGGAATGTGGAGTTGATCGCTTGTCCGACCTGCGGGCGTTTGGAAGTGGACCTGTTTGGCATCATGGCCGAGTTGGAGAAGCGCCTTGAGGGGGTAAAGAAGCCGGTGAAGATAGCGGTGCTTGGATGTGTGGTGAACGGTCCCGGCGAAGCGAGCGAGGCGGATATTGGTATTGCGGCAGGGAAAGGCGTTGGGATTCTCTACCGCAAAGGTGAAGTGATCAGGCGGGTGAAGGAATCCGAGATTGTTGACGTGATTGTTGAAGAAGTGAAGAACTTCCAACCCGAGGGGGAACTCATCAAACAGGCGTAAAGCTGCTTAACGTACCCTTGATTGTCTTTGATCGAGCAAATCCCGTTTTGAGTCCGAGCAAAGCGGGATTTTTGTTTTGCAGGCAAACTCTTTATATTGCGCTACAGTTGGTTCACGTCCTCATTCTTTGATTGTATGATGAACGGGCGGCATCTCCTCTTTCTTCTGGTTGTTCCTTGGGTTGCTCTTCCCGCGTCTGCCCAACAATTCGCAAGAGACTCGAGTTTCATTCTTCTCGTCGTTCCCGAATCCGATACCACCACGACCTCTTCGGCAGTGTATCGACTTTCGGCGAGTACAAATCCCGGAAGCAAAGTTACCGTCAATGACAAATCATTTAGGGTGTATCCATCGGGTGCGTTCGTCGGTCTCCTCGAACTCAACGTGGAAGACAATCCTTTCACGATAGTATCGACGAATGAAGCGGGCGAATCCACATCAAAGAGCTTCTTCATCATCCGCAGCAAGCCACTCGAAACCACTCCATCGGACACACTGGCAATTGAAGACGCAATGTTGGAGCCCAAGTCGGATATGTGGTTGGGCGAAGGCGATCTGCTGGAAGTGCAAATCAAGGGGACGCCAAATTGCGTGGCCACATTTCTTGGCGGCATCGTCATGCATGAGGTGCCAAAGTCTGACGCTTATGGATTGGAAGGTGTGTATCGTGGCTCCTACAAAGTGGCTCGGACCGACACGCTGACGAATCAACCGATCACGTTTCGGCTCGAGGGAAACGATGGGAAGGTAGTGACAAGCAAATCTCGCGCAAAGATTTCGTTCAAGCCTCAGGATCTGCCACTCGTCGGCGTAACAAAAGGTGAACGCGTGTATCTTGACGTCGGGCTTGGCGAGGATCGGCTGGGCGGGGCGAAGCTCTCGTTCATGCAACAAGGAATCAAGCTGGCGATTACCGGCAAGGCTGCGGGACGGTACAGAGTAAAGCTGGCCGAAAGCCAGGAGGCGTGGATTCCCGAAGAGCAGGTCGATCTGCAACCCCGGGGTGCTCGCTTGCCGTACTCACTAACGGGAAGTTGGAGTGTTTCCGGCGACGC
>DPLS01000079.1:2196-7551 GCA_003541875.1 Bacteroidota bacterium
CACAGCAGTTGACGACAAAGGAAATCAAGAACGTCTACTATACTCAGATTGCGAAACAGCAGTTCCGTATTACAATCGAGCTGAATCACAAGCAGCTTTGGGGTTATGATATCCGCTATCGCGGCAACACTCTTACCATCAGGGTGAAACACCAACCTGAGCGTCTCAAACTCAGTTCCTTGACTATCGTTTTGGACGCGGGTCATGGTGGTACCAATCGTGGCGCTCTGGGTTCCACCGGTGCTCTGGAAAAGGATGTTGCCTTTGCAATCATGAAGCATCTCAAAACGCAATTGGAAGGACGAGGTGCAAAGGTTGTCCTTACCCGAACTGATGATACCAACCCCTCCCCGCTCGAACGGCTCAAGAAAGTTTGGTCAGCCGATGCAGATATTCTTGTCAGTGTCCATGCAAACTCCGTTGGGTTGGCGACGAATCCTGAAGACGTACAGGGAACGGCCACCTTCTACAAGCATTTATGTTTTCGTCCGCTTTCGCTCTGTGTTCTCAAGCAGGTGCTGAAGACAGGGCTTGCATCATTCGGAAACGTTGGCAGCTTCAATTTTGGATTAGTGTCTCCAACGGAGTTGCCCAACGTCCTCATCGAGACCGCCTTCATTTCACATCCGGAAGATGAGATGAAGTTGCTGGACGACGAGTTCCGGGCAACACTTGCAAAACGTGTAGCTGATGGCATTCAGGACTTTCTTGATTTGTCGGAAGAGTAGGTCGATTACGATGATATCTGGCTCATGCTGACCGAGAGGATTCTCACTGCTTTCCCTTCCACGTCATCCGACTCGCTTCCGCAGATCTGCGACGCGCTTTTCCGTCAACAGCAATCTTCATGGCCACAGCTCATCGACGGCTACGCTTCTCTAAAAGAGGTTCGTGTTCGGGAAGTGATGTGTGAAGGCTACTCCGTCTTTGTCCAGTTCAATCCCCAGAGGATTGTCAGCAGTGGTGCGAAGGTGGACCCGAAATCCATCAATGAGAGGAAGTGCTTTCTGTGTGTCGAGAACCTTCCTGCTGATGAGAAAGGAGTGCTCTATCGCGACGAGTTTCTCATCCTGTGCAATCCCTGGCCGATACTTGATAGGCATCTGACGATCGCGCATACAAAACACGTCCCTCAGGGGATTGAAGGCTTTGTCTCGGCGTTCCTTGATCTTGCACAGGCAATGTCTCCTGACTTTTCGGTCTTCTACAATGGACCAAAGTGTGGCGCGTCGGCTCCTGACCATAGGCACTTCCAGGCCGCTCCGCTCGGATTGCTTCCCATTGAACGCGATGCCGCCCATCCGACACGAAGAGAATTGAGGTTCACGGATGCAGGGACTGTGCTCCTCTCGTTGAAGAATGTGGGGCGGCAGGTCATCGTCATTGAGGGAACCGGCGCAGCTGATGTTGAGTCGCTTTTTTCCAGACTTCTTTCTTCGATGAGACAAGTGCTCCGATTGGAGGAAGAGCCAAAAGTTAATCTCCTCTGTGTACATCAGAATGAAACATATCGAGTGATTGTTTTTCCTCGTCGGAAGCACAGGCCCGACAGCTTCTTCAGAACCGATGACAAGCAGATACTGATCAGTCCTGCCGCCACCGATGTTGGCGGGATTCTCGTCACGCCCCGTGAGAAGGACTTCGACCGCCTGGACGCGAACACGATCCAGGGCATATTCGATGAGGTGATGCTGGACGAAGACACTGTGGAACAGATCATTGAAACACTGTAACCCCAAACAAGTGTCAACTACTTCTGATCCCGTTGATTAATCGAGAACCCACAATCCACGTTGGTATTGTCGAGCGCCGACCTCGAATCTCCGGGGAATTCAACGGTCCGTTCAAACTAGGAGAGCATTCCCTGAGCGGTGGATTCAACGCTACGCGTGATGGTGACGCAATTATCCTCATTGATGCGACTGGCGAAGTTCTGTGCCGTACGAAGGAGATCAGCTGTGTCGCTATAGCCAACTCGACGTTCACGCTGCATGACGTCACCATAGGTGTCAGCTTTCATTGGGAGCGAAAGGAACAGCAGACGTTTCAAGGTGACCTGAAACTGAAATTGCGGAGCGATGGTACCCTCACCGCTGTCGATGTCGTTCCCGTCGAGCAGTATCTTGCAAGCGTGATCTCATCGGAGATGAGCGCCGAGGCTCCGCCTGAATTTCTCAAGGCTCAGGCAATCACTTCTCGCAGTTGGCTTGTTGCAATGCTGGAGAGGGAGCGAAAGAATGTTGGCATGCCGTTGCAGCGGACACTCCAACGCGAAGGCGAGCTTATCCGTTGGTACGACAGGGAGGATCACGACCTGTTCGATGTGTGCGCCGACGATCATTGTCAGCGAAACCAGGGGGCCACAAAGATCGTGTCGGGTAAAGTTGCAGAAGCTGTGGCTGCTACAAGAGGAGTATTCCTCATCCACGACAACAGAATCTGCGATGCCCGTTTCTCAAAGTCATGCGGCGGTTTGACCGAGCGGTTCGAGAATTGCTGGGAAGATTCCCCCGTACCGTATCTTCAATGTGTGTCTGACTCACTTCATCCCCATAGTCAAATCACGAATGAGGCTCAAGCGCTAGATTGGATTCGTGTCCGACCAGATGCTTACTGCAACACGGCCGACAGTCAGCTTCTGAAACAGATTCTCCCTTCTTTCGATCAAGAAACGACTGACTTTTTCAGGTGGAAGAGTGAGTATCGTCGTGAGGAGCTGGAAGAAGTGCTCCGGGAAAAATCAGGCATTGATTTCGGCACGCTGATGGATCTTGTTCCTGTTCAACGTGGACTGTCCGGCAGAATTGTGCGATTGAGAATTAAAGGAACGAAGAAGACGCTCACGGTCGGGAAGGAGCTTGAGATACGGCGGTGGCTTTCAAAGAGTCATCTGTACAGTTCTGCCCTCGTTGTCGAAACCGAACGAGGCAGCGCTGGCGTTCCGGTGAGGTTCGTTCTGCACGGAGCCGGTTGGGGCCACGGCGTGGGTCTTTGCCAGATTGGTGCGGCGGTGATGGCAACAAGAGGATTCAAGGCGGAAGATATCTTGCGGCACTATTTCACAGGTGTTGAAACCAAGAAGCTGTATTGATTCCATTACAACTGTAAAAACGTTCAACTCCTGCCCGCCCCAAGGGTGCTTTGAAGGCAGGCGGGGAACGTCTCTACTCTAAGATAGCGAACATGGCAACCGAAGATCGTCAGGGTCGCAATCCATGGCTGTGGGTACCTTCGTTGTACTTTGCGCAGGGCTTGCCCTATGTTGTCGTTATGACGGTCTCAGTGATCATGTACAAGCGGATGGGGATCTCCAACACCGACATTGCGCTCTATACAAGTTGGCTTTATCTTCCGTGGGTTATCAAGCCGCTGTGGAGTCCGTTCATCGACATGTTCAGGACAAAACGCTTCTGGGTTGTGTCGATGCAGTTTGCAGTGGCAGTCTCGTTGGCTTCAGTCGCGCTTACCATCCCGATGCCGAATTTCTTCCAATACACGCTGGCAGTGTTCTGGCTGATGGCATTCAGCTCCGCAACCCACGATATCGCCGCCGATGGCTTCTACATGCTTGCCCTCGCCCAGAACCAACAAGCTGCATTTGTTGGCGTCCGAAGCACGTTCTACCGTGTCGCAATGATTACAGCGCAGGGGCTACTCGTCCTGCTCGCCGGGCAGATTGAACAGTCAAGCGGTGGAAACATCTCTCTTGCCTGGTCGGTTACTTTCGTTGTTCTTGCGGGGGTCTTCGGGATGGCGTTTGTGTACCACAAGTTTGTTCTGCCATTTCCTGTTTCAGACAAGTCTGTCCATGTTGCAGGGTCAGGAAGTGTGCTCAGGGATTTCTTCGCGACATTTGTTTTGTTCTTCAAGAAGAAGAACATCTCTTCCACTCTGGCGTTCCTTCTCCTATATCGGTTTGCCGAGTCCCAACTCGTCAAACTTGTATCGCCATTCTTGCTTGATGGTAGAGAGAAGGGCGGGCTCGGACTGTCAACGAGCGATGTCGGGATAGTATATGGGACGGTTGGCGTGATTGCCCTGACGTTTGGAGGATTGCTCGGTGGATTGGTTGCTTCACGGAGAGGTTTGAAAGCTGTTCTCTGGCTCATGGTCTTCTCCATTCATCTTCCCGATGCCGCGTTCGTGTACCTTTCGCAAGTGCAGCCTGAAAATCTCGTGCTGATCAATCTGGCAGTCGCCGTTGAGCAATTTGGGTACGGTTTCGGATTCACCGCATATCTTCTCTTTATGATCATGATCTCAGAAGGTGAACACAAGACAGCTCATTACGCGATCTGTACTGGCTTCATGGCCTTGGGCATGATGCTGCCAGGCATGTTCAGCGGGGCGCTTCAAGAATATCTTGGATACAAGGGGTTCTTCATCTGGGTTATACTCTCGACGATTCCCGGATTTGTTGTTGCAGCGCTGGTGAGTATCGAGCCGGAGTTTGGAAAGAAGAAGACTTCCACGAATGACACGAATAAACACTAATAGGATATGGAAAAAGAACTACAACAGGTAGGACAGGCATTCGTGCCTGTCCAAAACGCTGAGAAAAGTCAGGCAAGAGCGTCTGGGTGATACTATGACAAAACCAATTACAGCGTTTATTCCATACAACGGCAACGAATTTACTCGAAGGACAGTCGGGCAGCTACGCGCTTCCAACCTTGTTGACAAAGTGTACCTGCTGGCAACAGGTGACACGCCCGTCGACATCGAAAAATGCCGGGTTCTGAAAGTGGAATCGCTTTTCGGTAGCAAATCCCTCCGTTTGGTGGCTGAGAAGTCCAAGTCTCGGTACACGCTCTTCATCACCCAAGATACACCTATAGAGTTCGGTGAATTTGCATTCGAGCGGTTTCTTTCTGTAGCGGACAATACGGGCGCCGGGTTGGTCTATTCTGACTACTTTTGCATCAAGGGAGGCAAACGCGTTGCTCATCCTGCTATCGACTATCAACTGGGCAGTATTCGAGACGATTTCAATTTTGGGTCGGTGTTGTTCTTCAATTCGACCGCTCTGAGGCAAGCAGTTGAAAAGAATGGCAAAGCAGATTTCAGATTTGCGGGACTCTACAGCGCCCGACTTGCAATCTCACGGAAATGGCCTATCTTCAGGATCGGCGAGTATTTGTACACCCAGGCCGAAGACGACGTGAGAAAGTCCGGTGAAAAGCAGTTTGACTATGTGGATCCCCGAAACCATTCAGTCCAAGTTGAGACGGAGATTGTGGTCACGCATCACCTGAAAAGAATTGGAGCGTACTTGAAACCGAAGTTCAAAAAGGTGAATCTGGACAAGGGCTCGTTCGAGTACGAGGCATCCGTGATCATTCCGGTGAAGAATCG
>DPLS01000164.1 GCA_003541875.1 Bacteroidota bacterium
GCCCCCGCGAGCAGATTGAAATACTTCATGAGAGCGTCAAGCTGAAGATGTGACCCGCCGGTGCTCAACGTCATTCCCTTTACCCGGACTTCGTTGGATGTAACGCTGAAATCTCCAGAGAGTCGTTTCAACGAGAAGGTCGGGCGAATCGATTCGAAGCTAAGATTGGAGATGGCGGCGAGTTTCTCGCCTTCGCTGATCGTGCAAGAGGTCTCCAGATTGAACTTCGTCAGAGTGACGTTGTGGTACTCGACATAGAATGGGTCATCGAGAGAATGATCGGGCTCAGCAAGTGAGGCCGAATCGACGAGTACAAATGTTCCGTCCTGAATCTTGAAGTGTTTGAGCTTGATTGTCCAATCGAATGGCTTGCTGGCTGCTGTATCTTCAGGAGTGGGCCTCACCATGCGGCTGAAATTCCATACGCTGTCTCTGCCTCTCAGCAGTGAGATTTTGGGACGTACAAGAGTGAGATTGTCGACAGCAATCGTCTTGCCGGGTATCCGAAACAGGTCATAGCGTAGATCCAATCGTTCAGCTACAACAAGATAATCGTTCCGGACTTTGATAGAGATATGATCGATGGAGAAGCCCGAGACGAGGTTTCCGGTGATTGTCCCAAGCTGGATCTCGGCGTCAAGCAATGAATCAAGGCGAGAAAGTGCATACGCACGCAGGCCGTCGCGGAACACCTGTGTTTGTGTAACACCTGCAAGGAGTAACAAGAACAGTACGAAACCTGCAAGCCCGTAGGCAAGTATTTTCAGCAGCTTTTTCACACGCATCAGCCACTACTCCTTGGATGTAGGGTCAGGCGTTTCGTGAACTGCCACTACTCTCAGGACGATATGCCTTGAGCACGCGCTTGATGGTGTTTGTCGTGGACCGGCCAGCGGTTAGGCGAATCGTTTTCACGATTCCTCCGTGCCCTTCAACGACATCTCTTCCGACAATCTGACCGACCTTCCAATCGGCCCCCTTCACAAGCACATTTGGAACCAATGCCTTGATAAGCCCGTATGGTGTGTCATCGCCAAACAAACAGACATAGTCAACGCACGCAAGACTGGAAAGTACAACGGCCCGGTCTGCATTTTTGTTGATCGGACGGTTCTTGCCCTTGATGCGTCGGATCGATGCGTCGGTATTGAGGCCAACAATCAGCACATCTCCGAGATTTCTGGCCGCCTGCAAGTATTCGACATGGCCACGATGGAGGATGTCAAACGTTCCATTTGTGAAGACAACTTTCTTTCTCTTCTTGCGAAGCTCGTTTCTCAGTTTGACGAGTTTCCGAATACCCAGTACTGTTCCCACTACAGACCACTCTGCGGATGATTTGTGAGATGCAGCGCGCTCGTCAACAACTCATCGGGTTGGATTGGGACGATGCCGACTGCTCCGACCACAACGCTGGCGGCACAGTTGGACAGTGCCGCAGCTTCCCGCACAGTTCCCCCGCCGACCAGAGCCATCGTCAGCGTGGAAATAACCGTATCGCCAGCGCCCGAGACATCCTGTACATTTGTTGCGAGACTTCTCATGTGGCTGATCTCACCGTTCTTTTCAAAGAGCGTCAGCCCTTCTTCTCCTCTCGTGAGCAACACGTTCTCCGCCTGGAGTGTCGCGAGCAAAGATTGACCTGCCTGGATCACATCGTCGTTGTTCCGAATGCGTTTACCGATGGCTTCTTCGGTTTCTCGCTTGTTGGGCTTAAAGACCGTCACGTTCTTGTATTCAAAGAAGTTGTTGTACTTCGGATCAACGGTGACAATTTTGTTGTACTTGCGGGCGACGGCGATAATCTCGTGGATAATGTCTTTGGTGATAACTCCCTTATTATAGTCTTCCAGAATAATGCCGTCGATGTTTTGGATGTTGTACTTCACGGCATCCACAATGCGGTGCCGGAGGCGCTCGGGACATTCTGCTTTAGACTCATTATCTATGCGGACGACATGCTGTGAATGCGCGATCACCCGTGTCTTGATCGTGGTCGGCCGAGACGTATCCTGGACAATTCCCTCTGTGTTCAGGTTCTGCTCTTTGAGAATGTTGAGGAACATCTCTCCGGGGTGGTCGTCTCCAATCAAACCAATGAGCATTGGCTCTCCGCCCAGAGCTTGAATGTTGTTCGCGACGTTTGCTGCTCCACCTAGCCGGGTTGACTCCGAAACGACATCGACAACGGGGACGGGGGCTTCAGGAGAAACGCGGGTTACGGTGCCCCAATAGTAGCTGTCCACCATCAAGTCGCCCACGACGGCAATCCGTTTGTGGAGGAAACCCTTGAGCAGTTCTTTGATGCGCTGTTCAGTGAATGTTACCACCTACGACTCCTTATTCTGGAACATGAGCGAACACAAAAATATATTGATTAACTGCTTAGAATGCAAGGAGTTGCAGGATGGTGCAACCAAGTGAACTGGAATGACAAGTCGTTCATATAAGCGATCCTTTGGCAAAAGGTGTATCTGAATTTATGGTACTACCTTCCTTTCCCCTATTCTCTCGCGTTGAATCTCACTGGCACCCTCAGTATATTGACTCGCCATGAGCAAGGTGCATTCAAAATATGTGTGTCAGTCGTGTGCATACGAATCGACGCGGTGGATGGGGAAGTGTCCCAACTGCGACGCGTGGAACAGCTTCGTCGAGGAGGTGACTGTTCCCAAGACAAGGGGGAGGCATTCTGGTAGCGTTCAGTCTTCGAATACCGCAATTCCAATAACAAAGGTCCCAGTGGCATCGGAGCCCCGGACGTCAACGTGCATTCCGGAATTTGACCGGGTGCTTGGAGGGGGAATTGTCCCCGGCTCAGTCGTGCTGGTTGGGGGGGACCCGGGCATCGGCAAGTCCACCTTGATGATGCAAGTAGCGTCGTCTTTGAGGTCGCTGGTGGTGTTGTACATTACAGGGGAAGAGTCGGTACACCAAATCAAGCTCCGCGCCGAGCGGCTTGAGATCAAACCATCAGAGAAGCTCTTGCTGCTTGCGGAAACAAACCTTGATGTCATCACGGCGCTTCTCGAAAAGACCAATCCCGACCTTGTTGTCGTTGATTCCATTCAGACGATGTTCCGCCCTGATTTTGAGAGTGCACCCGGCACGGTGAGCCAAGTGCGCGAGGCGACTGCTCAATTTATGCGTTTTGCCAAGACACGAAATGTGTCGGTGTTTCTCATCGGTCATGTCACCAAAGAAGGGGTCATTGCCGGACCTAGGGTGGTCGAACACATGGTGGACACCGTTCTCCAATTCGAAGGTGAGCAACACTATGCGCATCGAATTCTCCGGGCATTGAAGAACCGGTTCGGCTCGACAAATGAAATCGGCATCTTCGAGATGCAGGACAAGGGACTGAGGGAAGTGACCAACCCATCTGAGACTTTTCTTGCGGAGCGAAGGATGGGAGCATCGGGTTCCACCGTGGTTGCCAATATCGAAGGGACGCGTCCATTGCTGTTGGAGGTCCAGGCTCTTGTTGCGCCAACGAGCTACGGCGTACCCCAGCGGTCGTCCACGGGCTTTGACTCAAAGAGACTCCAGATGCTGCTGGCAGTCCTCGAGCGACGCGTGGGTTTCCGACTTGGTCAGTACGATGTCTTTGTGAATGTCGTCGGCGGAGTTCGAGTAGATGAGCCAGCAGTGGATGTTGGCATGGCGCTCTCCATCGTCTCCAGTCTTAAAGATGCCGCCGTTGATCCAAAAGTAGTCGCGATAGGTGAGGTTGGCCTTGGTGGGGAGATTCGCATGGTGAGTCAAATGCAAAAACGGATTGCAGAGGCGAGCAAACTCGGCTTCAAACGTTGCATCATTCCCAGAAGAAACGTGAAGTTCCGCAACGGCGAGATAGAGTTGATCGAGGTCGAGAGTGTTGAGCAGGCAATCTCGAAAGCGCTCACGAAAACCTAGTACCTTTAACCCGGGTCCATGAACAAATCCCTCATCAAAGTTGGCACCATTGTGACGATGGATCCTGCCCGCAGGATCATCAGGGATGGTGGCATTGTTCTCGCCGGGAACCGGATAGAGCGCTTGCTCACGGCAACAGAAGTGCAAGCGTTGAGACAATTCGATGGGGAAGTAGTCGATTGCGGTCGGCTTGTGGCCATTCCAGGATTTGTCCAGACACATCTCCACTTGTGCCAGACATTGTTTCGTGGCCTTGCAGACGACCTTTCACTTCTCGATTGGCTGCGGCTGAAGATATTCCCATTCGAGGCAGCACACGACGCGCAATCGATGTATGCGTCTGCGATGGTGGGAATAGCAGAACTCATTCGGTCCGGCACAACCACGATCCTCGATATGGGGAGCGTGCAGCACGAAGAGGAAGTAGTCCGTGCGATTGCCGAGACTGGTCTGCGTGCGTTTGTCGGAAAGGCGATGATGGATCTAAATGACGTCTATCCAAAACTGAAGGAGGCTACTCAACAATCGCTTGATACGACTCGTCGTCAAGCGGAACAGTGGCACGGTTCGTCGGAGGGGCGGATCAAGTATGCAGTTGCGCCGCGGTTTGTTCTTTCCTGCTCGGATAAGTTGCTTCGGGATGCGTATGAGTTGACGAAGTCCACTCCCGGCATGCTCTTTCATACACACGCAGCGGAGAACCGCAGCGAGATTGAGGCGGTCCGGAAGCGGTGTGGGGTCGACAACATCGAGTTTTTTGACTCAATCAACATCCTTCACTCGAACACTTGTCTTGCACATTGCATCTGGCTGAATGACCGGGAGGTAGGGTTGCTTTGCGATCGCAAAGCGAAAGTGTTGCACTGTCCATCATCAAATCTGAAACTCGGTTCGGGCGTTGCTCGAATTCCCGAGTTACTCTCAAAAGGCATTAGCGTCTCCCTTGGTGCGGATGGTGCGCCATGCAACAACACACTCAACATGTTTGAAGAAATGAGATTGGCGGCTCTCATCCAGAAGCCACAGCACGGTCCACACGTGATGAGGGCGCAGACTGTGCTCGAGATGGCGACGCTTGGCGGCGCGGCAGCGCTCGGACTCGAAAAGGAAGTTGGGAGTATCGAACCGGGCAAGAAGGCGGACGTTCTCTTGCTCGACATTGAACAACCGTGGAACCCGTATGAAACGTCTGATGTGTATTCGAGCATCGTGTACTCGGGCTCACCGGAGAATGTGGAAAGCGTTCTTGTTGATGGGCGGTGGCTGTACAAAAATGGGGAACACTCCACGCTAGATTCTTCGCGCGTTGTGAGTAGCGCCAGAGAACAACTCCGGCTTCTGCTCCAACGAACAAACTGACTCCTCATTCCTTCTTGTACTGCGACC
>DPLS01000166.1:0-532 GCA_003541875.1 Bacteroidota bacterium
CTGTGGATATTCCTCGCCATGGCGGTTGGGGTTTTCTGGGGTTATCTTTTTCCCGGCGTTGTCGGCTTCTGGAACTCATTCCAGTCCGGGACCACCAACATCCCCATTGCCATCGGACTGATCCTGATGATGTACCCACCGCTCGCGAAGGTCAAGTATGAAGAACTTGGAGACGTTTTCAAAAACGTCCGAATCCTCTCACTTTCGCTCGTACAAAACTGGATTATTGGCCCGCTGCTCATGTTTGCGCTCGCAGTTGTTTTCCTCCATGATTACCCCGAGTACATGGCAGGATTAATTATGATCGGGCTTGCTCGGTGCATTGCCATGGTGATTGTTTGGAACGAACTGGCAAAAGGAGATACCGAGTACGCTGCGGGCCTTGTCGCGTTCAATTCTATCTTCCAGGTTCTCTTCTTCTCTGTGTACGCATATGTCTTCCTCACTATCCTGCCCGGACGGCTTGGCTTGAAGACGTTTGCGGTCGACATCACCATCGGGCAAATTGCCGAGAGCGTCTTCATCTATCTCG
>DPLS01000166.1:842-3319 GCA_003541875.1 Bacteroidota bacterium
GGCCAAGGGAAAAGAGTGGTACGAGAAGAAGTTCATTCCAAGAATCAGCCCGATAACGTTGATCGCGCTGCTCTTCACCATCCTCGTGATGTTCTCACTCAAGGGCGAGTTCATCGTGAAGATCCCGCTCGACGTGCTACGGATCGCCGTACCGCTTGTGCTGTATTTCGTCATCATGTTTCTCGTATCGTTCTATCTCGGAAAGAAACTCGGAGCGGACTATTCCAAGACGGCCACGCTCTCTTTCACAGCAGCGAGCAACAACTTCGAATTAGCAATAGCAGTGGCTGTGGCAGTGTTCGGGATTAACTCGGGAGAGGCATTTGCTGCAGTGATCGGCCCTCTTGTCGAGGTACCGGTGCTTGTAAGTCTTGTCGGAGTCTCGTTGTGGTTCCAAAAGAAGTACTTCAAGATTGTGGAACGAGGAGATGTTGTTGCTTCTGATGTGTGTCCGTGAGTCTGGGTGAGCACTCAGACTCTGCAGCGGACGTTCCGTTTGAGCATAAGTCGACCACATTGAGCAGTTTGCGACCCCAGTCGCATATCTACAAGAGTCCTCTTTATTTGATCATCAGGCACAAGTGTGTTGAGGAGAAACGATGAAAAACAGGACATTGGTCTTCTTGCTCAGTTTCAGCATTGGTGCGGCCGCCGCAGCTGCACAACCCAAGTTGAAAGTCGTTGAGGGATTGAAAATCAACCTTGGGAGGATTGATCGAGGCAAGCTCGCTACCAGGCAATTAACGTTGAAGAATATCGGCAATCAGAAATTGAACCTGGGTAATGTAGAAGTGTCATGTGGTTGTACCGGAACTGTTATCTCGAAAAAGGAACTGAAACCTGGAGACACGACCTCCCTGCTCATTACATTCAACTCCAGTGGTTTCATTGGACCTGTTCACAAGTCGCTGACAATAAGCTCCAATTCAGCGGATGCACCAAGTACTGTTGTTGATCTCTCTGCGATCGTGATTGAGGACCTCTCTTTTTCCCCCGCATGGTTCTACTTCAAAGACACCGAAGCTGGCCACAAGAGCACTGCCGTAGTCAAACTGAAGAATGAGAGCACAAAGGACTTGATGATTACAGGCTTTCGCACACAACTCCCACGCTTCATGTTGAAGTACCCCAAAAAGCCGTTTGCTCCTGGTAGTACATTGGATCTGACAGCCGAGTTCACACCGGAGGACGCCATGCCGGTGCTGGGTGACGGCGTGTTTGTCACTACTTCGAGCCAAACACAACCCGAACTATACATCCGCGTCATTCGGAGTGTGAAGAAGCTTAAGTAGGAAACAAAAAGCATTGACGAAATGCTTCTACCTCTCTCAGTAGTGAGATAAGCTGGCTCGCAATTGAGAATCATACAACTACGTCTGTCCTAGAATCTACAATTCGAGCCGATCCTTACTGGCACGCTATATGAGCATTCACTCATATAGTCAATCGATCATACGTGGAGAATAACCATGCAGAAGACCCCCGCAGAGTTCAAAGCTGAAATACTTGCCGCGCTGGCGCATCCCAATCGCATTCGCATCGTCGAGTACATCCGCAAGGACATCCGCTGCAATTGCGAGCTGGCCCCCGCTCTCGAGCTTGAGCAGTCCAATCTCTCGCGCCATCTCAAAATCCTTGTGCAGGCAGGCGTGCTTGTGTCATGGAAAGACGGGTTGAGAGTGAATTTCAAAGTCGCAGATGAGCGCATCTTCAAGATTCTTGATACTGCCACTGCATTGGCAAAGCAATTCGTTGAGAAGAAGATTGAGGCATTACAAGAAGCATAACGACAGGAGACATCTACCATGACTATCAAGGTACTCGGACCCGGCTGCACGAACCGCAAAACACTGGAACGACGAACACGCGATGCAATCGCATCGCTGAACGTTACCGCAACGGTTGAGAAAGTGGAGGACATGCAGAAGATTGCCACGTATGGCATCCTTCAGACACCCGGCCTGGTTATTGACGGGAAAGTTGTTGCATACGGACATGTCCCAACAGTTGACGCAATCAAAGGGCTGATACTCAAGCAAACAACGCAGGCGGCTCTGTGAAACTCAAGCCCATGTGGGTAGCGACAATTCTCCTAGCCGCGTGGCTGGTTGCATATCTCGCCTTGGACAATGCAGTTGACGGTCTGGTATTCGGACTCCTGAAGTTGGACAACGGAACACGTCTCACCTCTGCCGTGCATTTCTTCATCTATGAAGCGCCCAAAGTTTTGCTGCTGCTGACCCTCGTGGTCTTCTTTGTTGGCATTGTCCGTTCGCACTTCTCCCCTGAGAAAACGAGGAGGATATTGGAGAACAAACCCCTGCTGCTCGGGAATGTCCTTGCCAGCACATTAGGCATAGTCACACCCTTTTGTTCCTGTTCGGCTGTCCCTCTGTTTATCGGTTTCGTAGAAGCAGGGATTCCACTTGGCGTTACGTTTTCGTTTCTCATTGCGGCGCCGATGATTAACGAGATTG
>DPLS01000166.1:3534-3983 GCA_003541875.1 Bacteroidota bacterium
GCGGCGCCGATGATTAACGAGATTGCGGTTGTACTGCTGTTTGGCTTGTTCGGGTGGAAAGTAGCTCTCTTGTACGTAAGCATGGGACTCATCATCGCCGTTCTTGCCGGATACATCATCAATCAGTTGAAGGTGGAGCGATACGTGGAAGACTGGGTATTCTCAATCCGGTCACAGTCGGTTGACTTGCAGGAGACAGGCACGACATTCAACGAGAGGATTGAATTCGGCTTCAACGTAGTTCGGGAGATTGTGTCGAAGGTGTGGCTCTACATTCTGATTGGCATTGCGGTTGGTGCAGGCATTCATGGTTACGTGCCGGAGAACTTCATGGCAAGTTTCATGGGCAAGTCAGCATGGTGGGCCGTGCCGGTGTCTGTACTGATTGGCGTGCCGCTTTACTCAAATGCTGCAGGGATTATTCCAATAGTTCACGCTCTGCTTGAGAA
>DPLS01000280.1 GCA_003541875.1 Bacteroidota bacterium
CTCCCAAGTATACAATCCCGTGTCATGTCCATCAGCCCAGACGAATTTCAGAGCGTATCCTCCAACCTGTTCGATTCCCTTTAACTCGTATCTGCCTGGCACTTCCAGATCAGGATCAGGCGGTCGGTAGGACTTGAGCAAGATGATCTCGCCATTGCAGCCGGCACACGGACAGCCATCGCGCAACCTCTTCATCGAAAAAGGACTCGTGTGGCTGTCGCTCCACACGATCGATAGCTCTGAAGAGCTAATCTGTTTTACTTGAGTAGGTGTAGGGAAGTTCATACAGGGTCGTGTATTTCGGTCAACAACTGGACGGCAATCTCTCGTGGCTCCTACGCAACGTATTTGCCGTGCTTCATGATGACTTCTGCTGAACCATCCTCATACTTCAAAAGGACTTCGGCTACTTCAATCTTGGGCTGGGATGTTGGCACATACACCCTGTCGATGTGAACAACATTTGCTGGATTGCGGAATGATGTCGGTCCGGTGATCCCCCCGAAATGCTCACTCCGGCCAAATGCAATATGCAAACCGAGCTTCTCATCCAAGAGGATGCTCCCCACTGCAGTCACACCCCACTCTCCGAGCACACCAACACCGAGTTCCGCTATGTTCCCGTAGGCCGGCTCTTCCCGAAGCGTGGCTCGCTCCCGTTCCGATTGTTTCCCTTTCGTCAGAACCTCTACCGCTCGATTGTTATCAAGTCGATATACAACGATCTCATCGTCGAATTGAACTGGCAGCACTCCTGAAGTATTACTTTTGTCTCCGGGGTTCTCCCCCTCATAGGGCACAATGTACGCCTCTCCCGAAGGAAGGTTTGCAACGGTCCCAAGATCTCGGATCAAACCTCCACTGGCGTGTGAGGTCCTATGGCGTAGGTCTAGCGCGCAGCGGTACTCCACGCCATCTGCAAGAAGAATAATGTCGGCTGCATTTGCACGATCAAGCCTCAATTTGAATTGCATGACCCGCTCGTTCACCTTCTCATAGTCCATGGTCAGAGCTGGTATCATCCTTCTGCTGAAACCGGGCAGGGTCGCCCCACGGAAATGGAATTTCCTGGCCAAGTTCTTCAAGGGTGCTGTCGCGGAAAGTTCGGTCGGAGCCAATACCACGCTCGTGATTTCGAGGATTCCCTCAAGTGAAACAATTTCACCGGTCATCCATGAACTGCCATGAGTTGCATGTGCTGCAAGCACCATCTCGGAAGGGAGATCGTTGTTATTCGTACCCACATTGTCGTAGCTGTAGAGCATTATGCCATCAAACGGCAGCTTGTCGAGGTGCTTGGCAAGAGTGGTATACCACTCAGCCGCGATACGTCTTCGGTCCGCCCATTCGGCGTTATCCTTCAACTTTGTGCCTGGGAGATCCACAAGAAAAGTGAGAGCGCCTTCCTTCTCCTTTAACGCAAAGACGGAAGACAGAAGGGTGCGCAGTTGCTCAAAATCTAGATTTCGTTTCAGGGATCTGAACATAACATGTTTTAGATTAGTCAATTCCTCATTACTTCTGATTCAGATTCTATGCTTGCTGACGGATCACCAGCTTGCTAACCGAGATCTAGTTCAAGGTTTGTGCAATCCACGGACCCTAGATGTGCAAGAGTGAAGCCGTAGTTGCGGAAGCGACGAAATGCACACATCGAAATTCATGCGTGGAGCATGCGCCTTGCCACCTCACGCAAGGCGTCTTTGGTCATGAATTTTTGGACAAGCGGAAAGAGAATATGGTTTTCCTTGTGGATATGGTTCACAAAGCCATGGACGATGCTCTTTGCCGCCACCTCAAGTTCACGGATCAGATCCTCATCGTCCTTCTTCTTTTCCAGCTTTCGGACCACCCGCCGCAAGCCGATATACTCCTTCTTGAGGTTTCTGTGGTCTTCACGCATTAGGCGAGTAGGGCCCTCAACATACCTCTCCAGCACCGGAAACAATGCCTCCTCCTCGCGCTTGTTGTGGACGCTTACTTCGTCTTCGATGAAATGTAAAGCGAGATTCACCTTGTTGAAGGCATCAACTGAGAACCCGTGTTGGGCGAGCGATCTGGAAGCTTTGGTAAGAGACGATAGCTGCAGGAGCATTTCATCATGTTCTTGCATGAACTGGGCTATCGGATCGATTTGTTGTTTTCGCTTCTGACTCCGCATACTACACAGTTTCAACCACCGTGTTGTATCTCATTCCGCCTTCGTCAACACAGGACTCAAGGCTACTGATGAGTTCTTGCGCTTTCTCATCGAGATTGTCCTCGAGAGCATCGAATGCTTCGACGCTGTTTGCGATGAACACCTCGGTAAAGTGATTCTTTCTCCCTTTGGCTTCGAATACTGAGTAGTCGTGCTTTCCGACCGTCGTGAGGTGCTCTTTGACCTCCTTTATCAAAACCAAATAGCGGTCCCGCGATTCAGGCTTGATTGCATACGAAATACTAAACATGACTCTTGGCATTTATCATCCTTTCAATCAATGGTGTTGGTTCAGTTCCAGTTCAGTATCCGGCTTTCCGTACCTCATCCTCCGTCATGCCAAAGTAGTGGCCAATCTCGTGTATGAGTACTTCCCGAATCTTCACACGCACTCTTACGTCTCCTGCAACAACCGACTCGATGTTGTGTTTGAACAATGTAATTGTATCCGGAACAATCGGGTAGGTGCCATACCCCGTGTTCCTGTGGTTAAGTGGAACACCTTCATACAAGCCGAGCAGACTGTACCGCGACGCAGCAGAAACCTTTCTCAATTGGTCGTCCCTTGGCAGTTCTTCAACAATCACCCGTACATTGTGGATCCTACTCTTAAATCCCTCTGGCAGCGCATCGTACTCCTCTTCCGCAATTCGTTCGAACTCCGAAAAGTCCATACTTGGTAGATGCCTCTGTTTCGTCTCGATTTAGAGATACACCGCGCTGAAAGAAATGCTGCCTATGACAACGGCCAACAACAGTATCAGCGTGATGGATTTCATTCCTCTGAACCCCGATAGAACTGCCAAGCCCTTGTACGACAACGAGACAGACCAGAGAACTGCCATTGCGTCGAATGCAAGAAGCCCCAAGTACACCCCGGGGTTCAAGACCAGAGGCGGAGGATTCGTCCCAAAAAAATCTAGCCCGAAAAGAGCAATCTCAAGTGGAAAAACCACCACAAGAGAGAGGGCCAGAGGCATACTGGCATATGCCGTTACGGCCGCAGCATTTCTGGCAACCGCTTTGCCTCCCAACATTCGTACGCAACGGGCAACAAGAAAACCTGAAATCCAGACAATCGCAAGTCCTGCTGGGATACCAAACAACACTCCTGCCCCAACAAGAGCCATGAGATTCTCAAATCGGCTGCCAAGATGTTTGACCCAAAAAAGAGCAAATGCAAGACTGATACCGAAAAGAGCGCTTAGGAGGACGACATAATTCTTATGCCGAGCAAGAACGATTTTCTTGAAGGCAGCTCTCGGGTTCTCCATGAGGAGCCAGATCGTCTCGAACAGATTGAGGTTGTCAACTTTTGACTGAAGATAGCTTCCGCAGGAAACGCAGATGACCACAAGATCGTCATTCTGCTGACCACACACCGAACAGGCGATCATTATGATATCAGCTCTTGTTCCAATGGAGAGAGAACTCTGAACCTCCAACCTAAAGTAAATCAACTGGTTATGAGTATACCAATTTTCAGAGTCTTTAGCAATCAGTTTCTGGTGCGAGTGGTGGGAGTGCTTAGTTCATTGGAGAAAATTTTGCAGTGAAGTGTCGTAGCATTGGAGCCTCTTCGACAATCTCGTAACCTTTGAGCGCTTGTCGTTTTTCAAATGTCTCAACTACTACCTCGATCACATAGTCGATGTGGCTTTGAGTATAAACTCGGCGCGGTATTGCCAACCGCACCAACTCCATGCGCGCGGGAATGAGCTGGCCGTCAGACTCGTACTTTCCAAACATTACGCTGCCAATTTCGACAGCACGGATGCCGCCAACCCGGTAAAGCTCGGCAACAAGGGATTGTCCTGGATATTCGCCTGGCGGGATGTGCGGGAGTATGCGCTTTGCATCAAGATAGATCGCGTGCCCCCCCGGTGGTTGAAGAATAGCCACACCTGCCTTTGTGAGCTTCTCCCCGAGGTATTCGACGGACCGAATGCGATATTGCAGATAATGTTCATCGAGAATCTCATCCAAGCCTTGCGCGATTGCCTCAAGGTCTCTTCCTGCCAATCCTCCGTACGTTGGAAATCCTTCCGTGACGATGAGGAGGTTCCGCGCACTTGTTGCGAGCTTGTCATCATTGATAGCCAGGAAGCCACCCATATTGACAAGCGCATCCTTCTTCGCGCTCATCGTGGCTCCATCGGCATAGGAAAACATCTCCTGCACAATCTGCTTCACGGAGATGTTCGCGTATCCCGGCTCACGCTTCTTGATGAAGTAGGCATTCTCGGCGAACCTGCATGCATCCAGGAAGAACGGGATGCCGTATTTCGTGCAAACCGACTTTGTCTCTCGAATGTTCTTCATCGACACCGGCTGCCCTCCACCCGAGTTGTTTGTCACGGTGATCATGCAAAGAGGAATATTCTCTCTCCCAACCTTCTTGATGAACGCCTCAAGAGAAGGGACATCCATGTTTCCTTTGAAGTCTGCAATCACTTCGGGTCGTTTACCTTCTTCAGTGGGAAGGTCGACTGCCTCAGCACCTGAGAACTCAACATTAGCCCGGGTTGTATCGAAATGTGAGTTGTTAGGGACATACTTTCCCTTTCCCCCAACTATGGAGAAGAGTATTCTCTCTGCCGCGCGCCCTTGGTGAGTGGGGATGATATGTTTCAAACCTGTGAGTTCCCGGACCTTCTTTTCAAACCGATAGAAGCTCCTGGCACCAGCATAGGACTCGTCGCCCTTCATGATTCCAGCCCATTGATCGGCACTCATGGCTGATGTCCCACTGTCTGTCAGCAGATCGATCAACACCTCCTCTGCCGGAATCAAGAAAACATTGTAGTATGCCTCCTTGAGGATTCGTTCTCGTTCATCCCGAGTTGTGAACTTGATTGGTTCAACGGACTTGATCTTAAACGGTTCGATAATCGTCTTCATTTTCGGTCTCTTCCAAAGTTGGTCGTCTATGAACAAGGAGCAGAAGAATCGTCGCTGAACGGTTGCAGAAATCTATCGTATTGCTTCCTTTATTGCAAGTAGCCGTTACTGTTGTGTTCTCTTCGTCCGGTGACACGTTGCACTGGATAATGAGTGCACATTCCGTTATTTTGTCAACGCATATCATGGGGATGTCGTTTTGAAGCTATTCAGAAAACAGATTCGGCCTACCGAGCTCGGCGCACTCGTCTACGAGTCCCTGCGCAAAGGCATGGAATCCGCCGATGAGTTATCGATGGACCAATTCTTAAGGGGCCTTGACAAAGACGCTGGTGAGATAAGCGAGCAGTATGCCGGCGAAATCATGGTGGGATTAATGTTTGGAGCCGTCCTGGCTGTTGAACGCTCCGCATCGGCCCGGGTTGCTGAACTGATCATCTCAGGAATGAAGATTGAATTCTTCAGGCATCTGGAGGAACAGGGCGCCAACCCTATTCAAAGAGCAGAGTGGGAGATAATTCTGGCTGACCGTTTTCTCAGCTACCGGCAGTGCCTTGAGAACTACTCTGGATTTGAGCCTCCGTGGAAACTCGGCAGGCAGTTCTACTGGAATCTCATTGGAACTGAAGAACATGTTGCCATGCTCATCAAGATCTCTACGCTCTACCTTCTTGCTGCACGCGACATATGCCAGGAGATCCTCAACGAGTATGGCCCGTCCCTCCTTGTGAGCTAACAGCTCATCAGCTACAACAACCTTAGAGCAGCCAATATCTCTTTGCCGTGCCTCCCGATCAGGAACTCGTTATGTGAGACGTGCCTGATAATCCCGTTCTTGTCGATCAAGTAAGTCACCCTCTTTGTGAGCTTTAGAAATCCCCCCAAACGCTCAGCTCCAAATGCTCTGATAATGGACCGATCCACATCAGCGATAAGCTCAAAGGGCAGATTGTGTGTTGTTCTGAACAGCCCATGAGACCGGGCGTCGTCAGCGCTCACACCAAACACGATTGCATCGAGCTTCGCAAATTCACCATACCCATCGCGCATCGAACACACTTGAGCTGTGCATCCGGCCGTGAAATCCTTGGGATAGAAGAAGAGAACGACATTTTGTTTCCCCAGAAAATCGCTCAAAGAAACACGGCCACCGTTGCTCAAGGTTGCCGTGAAGTCTGGAGCCTTTGTACCGATGTCCAGAAGTCCCCGCCGTTCCTCAATGATGAACGCCACCACCATCAGGACAGCAAGAACAAGAGTCCAGAGCAAGGAAGTCCTCTTCATAGTCAAAACAAAAAGGTCAGAGACATTCTCTGACCTTCCAGACAAAATGGTTTGCGACCAAGCTCACTCACTATCATATTTGATGAGCGAAAAGATATCGTACTGACCAAGTCGCTTTCGCGCCTGGAGAAAGGTTAACTCGATCAAAAATGATACGCCGACAATCTTGCCGCCGAGCTTCTCGACAAGCTGGCAGGCCGCACCGATGGTGCCTCCTGTGGCAAGAAGGTCGTCGTGCAAGAGAATCCGCTCTCCTGCCGAAATCGCGTCCTTGTGGATTTCGACCGCGTCGGTACCATATTCAAGAGCATACTCCTGTTTCAGGGTTGCAGCAGGGAGTTTCCCCGGCTTGCGGATAGGAACAAATCCGGCCCCGAGTTTGTACGCCAAGGGGGCACCAAGTATGTATCCACGTGATTCAACGCTAACAACTTTGTCGACTCGAAGTCCCTTGTAGTGGTCATACAAAGCGTCGACGGCGCAAGCCAAGGCCTCCTTGCTCTTTAGCAACGTCGTGATGTCTCGAAACACGATTCCCTTCTTCGGGAAGTCAGGCACACTTCGGATTTCCTTGATCAGGTCCATAAGGCTACCACTGGAGTTTTTCTTTCTTGAGAAATGCCGCAACGCCCCGTTTGCAATCGGGTGTCATGCGTGCTGCAGCATTCATGTTTGCCGCAAAGTCGAGCGCCTCCATCAGGTTCAATCCTTGGAGCTTGGAGAACATTTCCTTGCACAACCCCATTGCAGTGCCACTGTTGTGCTGAATGATCTCGGTGCACAAGGCACTCGTTGTGGCTTCCAATTCGCGCTCACGAACAACCATATTGACGAGCCCGATTTTCTTTGCATCGAGTGCACTTAGGATATTGCCTCGGAGTATCAACTCGCGGGCAATTCCCTCCCCCACTCGCTTCAGGAGAAAAATCATCACCACTGCCGGGATGAACCCAATCCGAACTTCCGTGTAGCCAAACGTTGCGTTCTCCTCTGAGGCGATGATGATATCGCAAACGGATGCGAGGCCACAGCCACCAGCCAACGCGGGTCCGTTGACCATGGCAATTATTGGCTTACGCAACTCGTGAATGACGCGAAAGAGGTTCGCCAACTGTTGTGAGTCAGCTCGATTTTCTTCAAGATCGAACTGCGAGACTTTGCTGAGATAATCAAGATCGGCACCGGCGCAGAAAGCAGTACCAGCACCGGCCAGCACAACAACCTTCACATTCTGATCCTTCCCCGCCGAGACGAATGCCAGCGTAAGCTCTTTGACCATCGTGTCGTCGAGAGCGTTCCGCTTCTCGGGGCGGTTCAGCGTGATGCGTGCCGTTCGGTCACTAACATTGTATAGAAGTCTCGTGAATTTCATTGGACAAAAATAGGTATTCTCGAATGGAAAAACAACAACCAGCGCTCGAAACCAAAAACCCCGCCCGAATCGTCGGGCGGGGGTCGCTTTCTCTGTTCCTGATCGGATGACTTGTTCGACCAGCCAAGTGCTCAAATGTAGACTGGGATCACTTCATCAGAACAAGTCCCGACAGGAAGCGTCGGGATTGTGAATGATCGTAGCTATTTGGTGAGCACCAATTTATTCACCTTTGCGTAGGTGACTTTGCCTTCCGCATTCGTGACATTGAACCTCGCAAAGTACACGCCGCTCGCCTGACCGGAAGCATTCCATGTTGCGGAGTGATACCCTGCTTCACGGTAGCCGCTTGCCAAGTTGGCCACTTCCCTTCCCAACATGTCATACACCACCAACGAGATATTGCCCGCGTCCAGCAACTCAAAATTGATTTGTGTCGATGGATTGAAAGGATTCGGATAGGGCGCATGCAAATTGTATTCGGTCGGAGTCGCACTTGATGGCGCTGTCTTCGCAACCAACGATTGCCGCGAAGACGATGAAGAGTCCGTCGGCATCACAATCCAACGCTCAACTTCATAACGAGCAGTCTGCGACAGGCCCTCGACTCGAACTCGCAGGCGCACTCGTCGTTGGCCATGGGCCAAAGGCAACCGCAGAGCGATGGAGCTATCGCCTACGCCACGAAGTGTCCGAATGGAGTTGATCGTCTGACCTGTGAGTGTATCCACAAGCTCAAATCTCAGCCGGGCACTGGCCGGTACGGTTCCCGTGGTCCTGTAGAGCAACCGCAGTGCAAGCGTGCCTCGCCCTGCAAAATCCCCGCTCCGCACGGCAGCTTCAAATGCATCGCGACCTCGGATCGAGAGCGTGTCCTGCAAGGCCGTGAACGCGATGTTGTTACTGTCCAGTGTCGGCTCCAGGATCACAAAGTGGATTGATCCGTTGGGATAGGAGATACGTCCGCCGCGCCCTTCAACGGCCATTGCCCCACCGGGCTTCATCCCGAGTGTTATGGCGGCATGGGTGAGAGAAAATGGACCAGCCGAACTGCCACGCCACAAGAGTTGTTCCTCAGTGCCATACGAGAACTCACTGCTCACACTCACAGAGGGGGCAACCCCGGCATCAAGCGTGAAAACCTTTGACCAGTTTCCAGCATATCGAGTCACGTAGGCAACACTGCTGCTTTTTGAATTGTCCGCTTGGAACGCGAGGACGACATTATCAGTATAGAAATAACGCTCGCTTCCGAGCGAGCAGTTTGTCAATGGCCGGCGCGATGCCACCACGAGGATAGGGGAATACCAGTTCCCTTTTTCGTCTTGCTGACGGAAGTTGATTGTCCAATCGAAGAACTCCAGCGGACGATTTTGCCAGGCAACGGCAGCAGCGCATCCTTGTCTTAGCAGACTGACCACTGACGGGGATTCGATGGAAACATCCTCACGTCCCTCCGCGACGGTTTGAATATCTCCAAGCGTCAGCGGGTTGGTATTGAATATGGGACGGTAGTACAGGTTATTATTCTCGGTCCACACAAGGTGCCAGGGGCTGCCCCACTTCGAAAAGGAAGCGAGCGAGAAGATACTGATACCTGGGCGGAGGTCTGTCTCGGGGGACCACTGCTGAGTGTTCGGTGGCAGCACGGCTCCTTTCAGCATCTGCGCTTCCCAATCGTACCAGACCACAATGGTGTTCTCCTCTTCCTGTGACGGCTCCCCATGGGCTATCACCGGGTTCATTGGATACTCTTCTGAAACCGGAATGATTCTGGACCACATTGGGGTGATCTCTGCCACGGCTCCGGATGGCAGACTGATTTGGTACACCTTCAAGCTCGACACGTTGCCAGAGATACCTTCGCACGCCACGATCAACCTCGGCGGGAAGCGATGATATACGACCGATGGGTTCTTATGCGTTGCGTTATCGTCAGTGTACGCTCGTGTCTCCGGCGACCAATCGGCGCCATTGTTTGTGCTCTTGGTGTACCAGAGTTTGCCGCCAGATTCGTAGACGGCGTGATATGTCCCCTGCTCATCCCGCACAACTTTGCGCTGCGTGTTCGGCGAGGTGACAGCCGATGATGATGAGACAAGGTGCGCTTTGTACCACGCCTTCACTGTTGCACCGGCTTGACGGAAGACGACGGGGGTCTCATATTGCGTTGGCAACACGATGTCCGCTCCGGCTCCTTCCCAGCCAAGAAACTGCCAGTTGTAACCGGGCAACGGCGTTTGAAGTGCGCGAGTCCAGTAGTAAGGCTGACCTGGTATAGCTTCTTGATCCAAGAACACACCTTGATAGTTGGCGGTGCCGGGCGACGAGAGACTGAAAGGCGAACCTCTCCGGTACCAAAGTGCGAGGTCTTGACCTCTGTTGCGCAGATTGCTGCCATACAGCGGGTCTGGATAATCGATAAGCCACGGATCGCGAAACTCGATGCTGTCGCCGATGGCATTGGGAATATCCACCAGGCTATTCTCGATGGTCACATTCATTTGTGCAGGTTTGAACAAGGCTGTCAGATTACCTGGGAAACCTGCGGGGTTGACATAAAACTGATGATGATTGGTCACATTGGGTTCATCAACCCATCGGTTATACTTCTCACCATCAGAAATATCCTGTTCAGCCTGCAGTACCTCTTTTGTCCCAAACACAAAGGGAACGGGCTGGCCGTGCGGAAGTCTCGGGCTAAACGACGACCCGTGCCACCTTCCAATCGTACCAAAACTTCCTAATGTACTGTACTGCTGATCGACTGTCACTTCCTTCGTGTAGTCCATTCGCGCGACAAAGACGTCCTGATCGGTCCCGAATCTCATGTCTGTCCAAAATGGAAAGGAGTACTCTCGCGTTACAGCAATGCCGTTGTAGTCTCCCATGAAGTCCTGAGCCGGAAATCCAACACTTGGATTGAAGGATTGTCCGTTCACCTTCGCCTCGGTAAAGGATCCTCCGCCGTCGAACGACGTTGCGACATACACATCGGTAAGAACATTGTTGACATCATTTCGGCTATCATAGTAAACAGCATGGACTCTTCCGTTTGGCGCCACCGTTACCCAAGGAAACCACTGGTCATTCGCGGTAGTCTGATTCACAATGAAGGTGTTGCCCCACGAAAGACCTCCACCCGAGGGAGTGCCAATTCGCATGTAGATCTCTGGAGAATCATTCTGTCTTGCCCCCCACGACACATATACACGCCCATTGTAATCACCCCCGCTGTTGTCGACGGCTATGCAGGCATACGTCAACGCACGGATAGTATGCCTGACAGTACCTACATCTATCACATTGCTGGCCACGATCTGATCAGTCCCGAAACTGACGCCGCCGTTGGTCGATTTGGCAATCTGGACAGTTCCATCGGTGGAATACCACACGACATACACTATCCCGTTTGGTCCCACTGCAACTGCCGGAGCTCTGGCCCCACCCTGATCGCTGATCTGTATTGGGAGAGAGAATTGGCCCATCTCATCGTCCCAGTGGCTGAAGTGCACTTGGTCGGTGCCCCCGTTTGTTCCATGTATCCAACAAACATAGACGCCATTGACAAACGGACTGCCTCCATTCTGATCACATGCAATCTGTGGGCGATCCTCCCTAACCTCCCGTCCGGCGGTACCGCTCCCGTCTCCATTCTGCACAACTACAAAAGGAGTGGAACGCCATGTTACACCTCCGTCGGTCGACCTGTTTACAAATATTCCGTTGTCTCGCGCGAACTCTCCCTGGCCAGGCAGATCTATTGAGAGGTGCGCATAGTACACTACTCCATCATGATTGAACGCGACAGCAGGATCGCCGGATTTGTCATACGAACCACCGCGTGGCAGAGTGTCTTGCGCCCATGTGTACCCCCAATCGGTTGATCTATAATAAGCAACACGAGGCCCGGCAATATCAGGAGCATAGTAGTTTGAACCGGCCACAACGTTTAAGGGATTGGTCGGATTGAATGCGATTGTTGTCTCATTTTGATTTCTGCCAGCGCCCGTGGGGTCCTGGTTAACCCGAACGTTGGGTGAGATGGTCTGTGCGGACATCAATGAAGTGCATCCACACATCAGCAACATAACGCAAAACACTCTAGTGCGAGTGATACAATTCATCTGCTCGGTTTCCATGATTGTTCTCCCGACTTGGTTCTTCATTCAGTTAATTGCGATTGCCGCGCAACACTACCGCGCGGTTGCCAACTAATCCAACTGCAATGACTAGGCTCCCACGCACCTGCACCGCATAGTAGCTTCCATTACCCAATCCTGTTGTCCCGATGTAATTCCGCCATGTCAGCCCGCTCCAATGCACAACCTCGCCAAATGCACCCACCGCCACCACATCGTTGATTCCCTGACCTCTAATACTGTTGGTGTAGTAGCTCGTCACAATGCCGGGCGCGTAGCCAACCCAAGCGGATGATCCTTCCAGTGTGGTTTTCTGATAGATTCCCCCTCCTACGACGTAATAGCGTCGACCAGGCATAAACCATAGCCCGCTGAGATTCGACGGAAGTCCGCTATCGGCAAGTGGGGTGACCGCACTGTTCTGGATTCTCAGCAGTATCTTCCCCTGGTTTTGATTGACATATGATCCCACAGCGAGGACCTCAGTTTCTCCGCTGATGGGATTTCTTGCTCCCCAGATATCATTCATGGGCAACGTCGTCCCGCTCTCGATGCGCTGCCAAGTGCTATTGGTGTAGTGACCAATTCGACCTCCATAGCCGACTGCCCAAATCGAATTTGGATTCTCTCCCCATATCTTGTTGATCACAAATGGGTCGGGATTACATATCGTAGCAGTTTGAGTTGTTCCATCCCAACGCGCAATCTGCCCCCCACGCGATGTGACCCACACGTCATTGGCACCAAACGCGAAGATCGAACTCGCCGGGTAGGGTGTTCTGCTTGACTGTCCGCAGATTGTGTAGAACTGGATCCTGATGAGTTGCCATCTCTGACCGTTCCACCTAGCCATGTTGTAGGCTTGAGGGTCAAGCTGTCCGGTCGAATCCCTCAAGTACATCTCCCCCACCGCGTAGGTCAGTGTGTCATTGACAATTGCCACATCATACAGCACACTTGAGTTGCCATCTCCGAGCGAATCGATCTGCCAGAGGAACGCATGGCTTGAGGTATCGAGCGTGGTCGCCTGCAGCGGAGCGGTGGAGTCGGTGAGTGCCGTGCCGCTCAGGCGGTAGGCTTTGTATGTGTATGTGCGCTTCACGGCGAGCGAGTCGTCGAGAACTACCGTATCGAGCGGAGCTTGCGCAAGCGTGAGAAGCGGCTGGCCATCACGGGTGAGCCGCCACGAGCGCTGCTGCACGGTGTCATCGAACCGCACGCGCA
>DPLS01000308.1 GCA_003541875.1 Bacteroidota bacterium
AGATTTAATAGTCTTGTCGTTTCTAGGTGAAGTGGATGGTGGCGTTTCCGAGTCAAATGACGCGTTCCTATTCTGTTTGTCGTGGCTAATCGGTTGGTGTCAACCCCCTTTCGTAAGTGATGGGTGAATGATGCGCCACCCGCAACAGAAATGAGAAATTGACTATGCGCGAAACATCCATCTGGTAGGCAGACGGCGATAACTGTGCCGTACGAGGAACGGTGGTACTTTCGAATCCAACCTAAAGAATTGTCATGAAAAAGTCAACTCCCTCGATCCTCTTTCGTCTTTCGATCGTGTGAAGGTCCTGAAGAAAGGAAGTCTGAGGTGATTTCAACCTGGAAGCGCTTCTATCGTAGAAGCACAAGCTTTTTGGTATCAGCCCATACCCCGCTCTGAAGTCGGAGGTAGTAAATCCCGCTGGCGAGTCCGGAGCCGTCCAATCGCACGCAGTAGACCCGACCGGGTTCAGCACCTCCGTTAAAAAGAGTGCCGACCTTTTGGCCCAACATGTTGTATAAGTCAAGTGTTGCACTGCCAGGTGCGGCAACTGAGAAGAGAATCTCCGTTGTTGGGTTAAAAGGGTTCGGATAGTTCTGGTGTAGGGCAAATGAGGTTGGAAGGGGGTCCGAATCTCCAACTGCCGCCGGCAGATTTCGTGTGACGTGAACAAAGTCCAGGCCCACAAAATCTGAGTTGATTCCTGACGAGCCACCGTTGTAGTGAAGGTAGCGGAATGCCGCACGCACGGTGGAGTTGGACGGGACTCTCCCCGTTAGTTGGTACCCCTTTAGCGTCCAACCGGTTTTAGGCACAGAGAAGTAGTCAACGAAGATTGTGAAGTTTGAAGTATCAGCACCCGTGGTTGAGAGCAGAATCATCAACGAGTCTGGATAGTTGCTTGCGGGAGGAGAATTGAACGCGGAGCGAACCCAGAACTTGAGCGAGTCGACTCGGCCAGATTGTCCGATGCCGGTTGCCGGTGGCGTGATCAGGTAATCATCGATGTACGTTCCATTGGCTCGTTGGAAATTGTTGGCAGCGAATCCCGAGCCTTCGTAGGGTAGAAATATTGACGTGGATGATCCCTGAAACCATGGAGGCAGAAGTCCACCATCACGATTGACGACAGTCCAGCCGGGAGGAGGGAAGCTCGTTCCATTGAACATTTCAGCAAAGACAATTGAGGTATCAAGCACCACCACCGTTATAGTTGCAGAGTCGTTGGAGCGATTTGAATCTGTGCCGAGTGAAGTCCATGCCGTCAGGACATGAGTGCCCGCAGTCGGCGTCAACCATGATAACGAGATCGTGTCCCTTCCATTTCTGGGGAGGATCCTCGAGTTGTTTGCTGCAGTCTGATTCTGTCCGTCGACTTGCCACCTCACCTGATAATTTGCTTCTGAAAACGTTCCATGGTTCTGCGCAACCGCGCCGAAGTTCAGCGGAGTGGCAAGTGCAATCACACTCAAGGCAAGGCTTTGCGGTGCAATGCCATTCGGAAGTTTTGTGGTTCGATTATTCAACCGTGACGCATTGACGCTGAGGAAGGGTGTATCCAGCGCACTGCCGGTGGGGAGGAACATTACCATTCCAATATCATGGAACGAAGTATCAGCAATCCGCACCTCGTCAAGGTAAATATTGTTCCCGTATTGACTCACGCCTCTGAAACTGACAAATACCCGATTGGCACCGTTGTACTGGAGTAGCGAAATGAGTTCCTGTTTCCAGCCAGGGGGCGTTCGTGCCCGCCGATATCCCGCAAGTGATGTCCACGGTCCCGCTATACTGTCCCCCGTTGTGGCCTCAACATAAACCGAATCAAGCGATGAAAGGTATTCATCATCGTGGTACATCCAAAGGGCGAGGAAGGGGTCAGTTGATGTGGAGAGGTTTACTCGCTGAGACGTGAGGCGCGCTTGATGGCCGGGTGAAGCATCGTAGGAATTGAACTTTGCCTGGCCGGCACCTGCGTAGGGCGGGATCGGTGGATTCGTTCCTGTGCCGACGATGCTCCACGCTGCAGTTGTCCCGCTTGTCTGAGTGATTGTCCAACCGGATGGGAGAATGCCGGGGACATTGAAACCTTCTTGAAGATACACGCCGAGCGGATCCGGGTTCGCATTGGCGATGATGACGCTGCAGGCGATCAAACCCAAGAACTGGAGAACACTATATGAGAGCTTCATGTCGGACCTGCCTCGATTCTGCACAGCAGAATATAATGCTCGCGGCTTTCTATTGCAACGAGCACCTCAAGAAACACCGAAGGGACACGGTATCCCGTGTCCCTTCGCGCGTACTTCGTACTGCGTTTTCCTTCGGCCTGACGAGGAGGTCGAGCCGAAGGGTGTGGATCTTTACTTCAAGAACATCATCTTCTTGATGCTGGTGAAGGCATCGCCACTATCTACCGGCCTTGCTTCGATCCGGTAGAAATAGACACCCGAGGCAACCTGTGAACCGACGTCGTTCTTGCCATTCCAGATCACATCATGATAGCCAACACTCTGTACCTCATCTTTGAGCGTGGCAATCCGCTGACCCAGAATGTTGTAGATCGATAGGCTCACATGGGCATCCTTCGGCAACGCATACCGCAACGTTGTCGTCGGGTTGAACGGGTTCGGATAGTTCTGCTCCAGAGCAAACGTCTCTGGAATCTCCTGACTCTGCTCCTTCACACCCGTCCAGACAGTGTCCCGATGGTAGTCGTAATCATCCATGTACATCTGATCCCATGCCGTGTTTCCAAAGAAGTCGTTGGCTGCAAGCCGCCTCGGACTGCCTGCACCGGAGGCACCGGCGGTCCAGCGCCACGTGCGAACCACGTTCCCATTGATGACGAATCTGGCAGAATCGATGTTGAGATTCACCACCACCCTTGCTGTCTGCCAGGCATTGTGCGTATAGGCGAACGGCACGGTCGTCGACGACCCTGCTTGGAGTCTTCCGTTGTTCCCGCTGGCTGCGGAGTCAAAGTAAGCCTCCATCCCCCAATTGTATGCATTGGGTGTGAACCCTGCCAAGGTATTGAAGTACCCTGCCTTGCTCGATGGGATGTAGAACTTGAAGGTGATGACATGGATGCCCGTCGTGTCATTGCCATGTCGCCTGACCAGGTCGTTGTTCTGTGCAATCACGACGGACTTAGTCCCGCTGAAGGCAAAGGCTGATGATATGAATGGATCTTCAGTGGCGTCGCAAGGGAGAATGCTCCACGTCGTCCAGTCGATAGGATTCTGACAGGCCAGTCGCTGACCAACAGTATACGCCTCGAAGTTGTCGTAGGGGCCACCCGCGAAGTCTCTCAGATAGCGAGGAATGATCTCATACCCGTTGTTGTAAATCGTGGTTGAGGTAGTGAACTGTCCTGTAACACCTGTAACCGTTACGGGATATATCGGCTCGGGTGAACCTGGAATCTCAGTGTCCAGGTCAAGGAACATGATGATTGAGTCGGCCAGGACATTTTGGAACATCACGATACTTGCGTTGGTGCTTACAGGTGGCCACGGAGGAGTTCCCCGGACCCGCTGGAGTGAAGTCAAACGTATCAGCCGCGATTCATAGAGCTCCGGATTCGCGTTCAATTGGCCGAGCGTAAGCTGGATCGGCGTCACAGTGCGTCCACTTGTCGCAATGGTGATATCTGTGGTCGCATCAGGCGTTATCTCCGTCGTCCCGCGGAACTGTGCAATCTTTCCGATGACAATGATGGAGTCTCCAAGGGCAAGCACTGGCACGGCGGATCCAAACATGAACAGGTTTATTCCGCCAACAGCATCCTGGAAGTAGTAACTGAGATTCACGTTTCCGGCCTGGAAATTCGGACCGCTGACGACTCCCGTCACTTTCGCATAGTAGTTGACAAAGAGGTTCTGTCCATTTGAAGCGATTGCCTTGACGCCGCTTAATGAAAGCGGGCTGATTCCTGCGAAGTAGCTGTTGTTGGCAGTGATTGCGGTTGTTGTGGATTGGCCGCTCGAGCTATTCGCCTGAATACGGTACTCAATGCGCTTGCCGTTCAGATTTGCGCTGCCCGGCAGAACCCCTCGATACGTCCCGCTCTGGGGGGTGCCGCTCGTTCTTGTCATCGCGATCGGTGTTTGCGCGACGCTGTCGACCGAGTACAGCAGATTCGCTGTGGCGATACCCACAGTGTCCGTGATCGTGCATGTAACGGCCAGCGTATCACCGGCGTTGGGCACCCGCGATGAACGTGCCACGAGGGTGATCACCGGTGGCGGGAATACCCCAACAACGAATTCATCAGCACCAATATCAGGTGTGGTACCGTTACGCGCTTGACCGTCGAAGTCGGTGGCAATTCCAGCCACGGGGATTCCACCTGCGTCAAGCGGAGTTGGGAGCGTTGGATTGATATGCAGATACGGAGCCTGGAAGTTGGCAGTCGTGCTGATGCCTAGTGAGTCATATCCACGAGCCCTCCACCGGGCAAGCGTTGTATCATTTGCTGCGCCGACGCCGCCAATATAACTGAGTGGCTGCGTTGGCACGTACAGGTCGTTGTAGTTCGAACTGATGGTTGAGGTCGTGGACGCTTTGTAGAATGCTATGCCCCGACCAGTGCCTGTTTCGGTCCTGGCGTTGATCGCAATGTTGTTGCGGAACACCTGGCCAATGTGGGTCGAGGTGTACAGCGCCCCAGACGTGACGTTGGTTGTTGCAGTACCAGTAAGATAGATCGAGTTGTATGCGATCGTATCCAACCGACCTGTGGAAACGTACATACCGCGTACTGTACCACCCGTAAATGTTCCAAGATAGTCCAGGTCGTAGATCATGTTGTTGTAGTAGTCGCCGTTTGTCGTGTCGGTCGCCGTACCAAAGATGTAGAATCCTGAGGCAAACCCGGCTGCCGTCGTCGTGGAAGTGATCTTGACGTTGTAAATGACGTTATCCCAGATCTTCGTGCCCAGATGCTTTGTCGCAACCCAGATGCCCGCAACATTAGTGAAGACCTGACGGACGTTCTGAATCTTGTTACCATTGATAAGTGTGTTGTTTGCCTGCTGGACGTACACACCCGTTTCTCCGATGCTGTCGGTGGCTGTTCCAATCATGTTGTTGGAGATCGAGTTTGCATTCGGGAAACTCGTGGTATTGCCAAGGATGACAACACCATCGGTACCGCTGGCAATCACGTTGTTCTGGATAACGTTGTTGTCCGGTGTCGCAGTTGCCGAATCGGCATAGAGGTACAAGGCGGTCGTGCCTGCAGTGCTGGTTCCGAAAGGTGCACGCACGGTAACGTTTTGGATGATATTGTTGTCCGAGTTCCCTTCCAGCAAGAGCCCGACGCTTGCCGGAGCCGTGCTGTTGATTGTCAGGCTTGTTGCGCCTGTCAGGCTGATTCCGTCAACCGTTACGTAGCTTGCGTTCAAGAGATTCAGAACCCATCCACCGTTGCCGTTGATCGTCACTGCACTGCCTGTCGCCGGCCTTATCGTGATCCGGTTGGTACTGCTGGCTCCGGTGATCGGGCCGAGAAGCGTGAGGGCACCAACCGTGTCAGGATTGTCGGTCTGAACTGGCTGGCTTTCGCCCCTGTACAGCGGATCCAGTGGATCAACCATGGCGCGTGGCGGTATGGGAGCAAAATGACCATCTCGAGTCATCCCAAATCCGGACGCGTCATACTGTGAGTTTGTGAGTAATAGTGTCACCGGACCGGACACGCCGTAGTTCTGTAATGCTGCAAAGGCATCAGGAATGGTTGCAAATTGCCCACCCGCGCCCACGGTGTACGTGCCGCTCAACGCCACTGTCGCAAGTGCGAATTCATCAGCACCAATATCCGGCGTAAGAACGTTACGGGTCTGGCCGTCAATGTCGCTGGTGATCCCGGCAATGGGAGTGCCCGCGTTGCTAACAACCAATGGCGTTTGCGTCGAGTCGATATGAAGGTTGGTGGAGTCGCGGAAGAACGGCGTGCCACTCACGCTATTCGTATCCCGTCCGGTTGCCGTTTGCCATGCTGCAAGTGTCATTTGATCAGCACCGAGATATCCCAAAACACCTGCAGGGCCACCCACGAAGTAATCGTTATTGTTGATGTTGGTGAATGCCGTGTTTGGTGCCTGGCTGTTGATGGCATAGCTCTTGTCCGTCGTCTGAGTGGTATTGTCAAAGCTGTTGACAAAGATATTATCTCTGACATCAAGTGGTCCCGCAGTTGAGGTGAGAACACCAAACGCCGTGTGAACTGTAGCGGTTGTGTAACCAGCAAGGGAGCCATACAAATTGACATTATTGTAGTATATGCCAACACCGCCCGTTGCACCTTCAACGCCAATTCCAATACCCCAATAGGTAGTTGAGACGTCTGACGTCGCTTTTACATCCCACACAAAGTTATTCTTCACAGTGATGCTGCTGGCTGCAAGGCCCGTATTGATGAGAATAGCGCGTGCGCCATAGCCACCGGTGTTTGTATTGTAGATACTGCTGACCTTGTTTCTCTCAACTGTCACGCCTGTCGTCGTTGAGAAAACGTAGATGCCATATGGCGGCGACGAATATGAAGTGGCTAGGCCTGACACGGTGTTGCCCACCAACTGAACGTTGGCATTTGTCACGGCAGACGATACTGCAATCCCTCTTGGAGGACCGGTCGTTGAGCTTATTGGGCCGATTGAATTGTTTGAAATAGTACTGTTAGTTGCACCTGTCGCAAACCAAATTCCTGTAATGTTCGATGCATCTAGGGTAGTGAAGTTTCCAATATTGTTATTGGATACTGTAGCACCTTCAACACCCTGAACATACACACCCACCAAGCGGACAGAGTTGGCTCCCGCCGTAGTCAAATCGTTGCCGGTAATGTTCAATCCCGTCCCATTGCCCGCTGAGACGACAGCAATGTTGTAATTGGCAATGTATGCCTTCTGGATGGTGTTGTTCTGAATCGTAATGTTGTTGAACCAGCCTGCGGTACCTGGCGTCGTTCCATCAGATACGATAAGGGCTGAGCTGGAGTTTATGCCGTTGATGATATTGCAGTTCTTCACCGTGCAATTTGTGATTGGGGTTGTTCCAAGAGAACCGATGACGATCACCTGCGGTGTCGTCGTGCTTGTGTTGGCTATTGTCAGATCCCTTGTCGATCCCCCCGAATTGGATCCATCAAAATTCACATAGCTCGTGAGAATTCTGAATATCTGCGTGCTTGCGGCCGCCCCGGAAATAGTTGCTGTCACTCCCGTATTCGGCTTGAATGTCACCGCGCTCGTCGCGGTAGGCTTGGTTACGTTGGTGACGTTCACGATAATCGGGTATGTCTCTGTGGCGAACGAAGTGTCAACGAACAAGAAGTTTGTGAATCCGCTTGTACCCCGCAGATTTAGGTCTGCAACAGCCGCCGTGATGGTG
>DPLS01000107.1 GCA_003541875.1 Bacteroidota bacterium
TCGTATCCACTGCGCGTGCAATATCCAGCTCAGACTGTCCAACCCCAACGGTCTCCATGATCACGATGTCTTTTCCTGCTGCGTCAAGAACATCCGCCGCCTCAATCGCCTTCTTGCTCAACCCGCCGAGGCTGCCGCGTGACGCCATACTTCTGATGAACACTCCCTCATCCAGTTCAACGTCTGTCATGCGTACGCGATCACCGAGAAGCGCTCCGCCAGTGAACGGACTTGTGGGATCGACGGCAATCACACCTACTTGCAGACCTTGCTGCCGATAGTGACGGGCGAGCTTGTTCGTAATCGTACTTTTGCCTGCACCGGGTGGGCCGGTGATGCCAATGCGGTAACAACGTCCGGTCTTCTTGAACACATCCACAAGCAACTTCCCAACATCTGCCTGCTCATTCTCGATTGCGGATATGCAACGCGCAACCGTAATGCGATCGCCGCTGAAAAGCTTGTCAAGGTCTATTCGAGCTCTATCCGCCATGCCGCTTCTTTGATCTGAAATATTCCACCGTTCGCTGCAATCCCTCCTCAAGCGAGACAGACACCTTCCAACCGAGTGCCGCCTGGATTTTCCGCGCATCCAGGACACTACGCAACTGTTCTCCCTTCTTCGCCGGGCCATGGAGCTCTTCGACATTCGATCTTGTTGAGTTCCGAATGTGGCGGAATAGAGCGTTCACGTCACTCTCCACACCAGTGCCTATGTTGAAAATCCGCGTGCCGGCGGTGTTCAACGCCAGCACATTTGCGTGCACGACGTCACCCACATACACATAGTCTCTTGTCTGTCGACCGTCGCCGTTAATGACAGGGCTCGCACCGGCGAGCATCCTGGACGCAAAAATAGCGACCACACCAGCTTCTCCCTCTGGATTCTGTCTCGGACCGTACACGTTTGCATACCTTAGGCAAACAGAGTCAAGATTATGGACAGCCTTGTAATAGAACAGATAGTTCTCTGTGGTAAGTTTAGCAACACCGTAAGGTGAGATTGGCCTGGTTGGGTGCTGCTCATCAGCAGGAAAATAGTCCTGCTCGCCATAGATCGCTCCGCCGCTAGACGCGAAGAGCACACGCAAGACGCCGTTCTTCACACAGCACTCAATGAGATTCAGTACACCGAGAATATTGACTGAGGCATCGTATACTGGATCGTCAACAGAACGCCGGACGTCCATCTGCGCTGCGTGGTGATTAACGAGATCGAAATGCGTGGCGTTGAATATCTCGGCCACTTTGCCAGCGTCCCGGACATCGATTTCCAAAAACCTCGCCTTCGGATGCAGATTCTCCCGCCGTCCGGTCGAGAGGTTATCGATAATTGTGACCTCGTGTCCGAGTTGAACATAAGCATCGACAACGTGTGAGCCGATGAAGCCGGCACCGCCAGTAACCAGAATTTTCAAGACCGATCTCCGCCTTTCATACTCGTCCCGATAAAAATAGCCAACCAGTATAGGAATAAACCAGCACGATGCAGGCAACAATACCTCCGAGCGCCAGGCACACTTTCTTGCCCGCAAGAAACTTGTCTCGCCGACTCTTGTCCATCAGGTTGGACATGCCCAATCCAAAGAACAAACACAGCAACGGAACGAGCGGAAGACGGAAACGAGCTTCTGCGTGCAGTAGGCAATGCACTGACGAGAAATATGCCAAGGCCATATACAAAGGTATTAGCTGTGCCCTCAATCCGACCGTCGCAACAAGCCCCACTGCGGCTCCAAGTAAGAGTATAAAATCAAAGGCAACTGCCAGAGCCTGCAATGGCAAATATGAATCTGAGTGGGTGATTGGGTAGACAAAGAAAATGTGAGCCTTCTTAGCCGCCATTTTCAGGACCTCCGCTGGATTCGAGATCATATACTCGAATGCGATCTTTCGGCTGATTTCGTCCGACTGTAACTCGCCTATGGAATCCGCGTCAGCAATTCCATGTTCTGCGACTTCTTGTCGAAACCACTGGCTATAACCTTTGTCAGCACGCCAGGTTCCGCTCGCATAAGGATTGTTGCCAGTAAGAAGGGACCTCCAGCCTCCCGAAGAAACGAGAATCACTTTTCCATGTACCCTGTAGTTCCTGATAGTCCAGGGCAACAACACGACAAGAAAAACCAACGCGACAGCCATGAGGGGTGCAAAGTTCCGTTGACCATCCTTCCATCTCATCCATCCAAGGGCAGCGATGAGAAATGGGAAGAAGCCGAGGAACACAACTCGCGTGAGAGCTGCAAGCCCGCCAACAATTCCGAGAACCATCGTGTTAGGAAGAGTTGGGCTTTCAAGAACGCGATTAGCAACGATGAGAACAAGCAAGAGAAGAACAATGTACAGTGATTCAGTTTGAAGCAGTCCGGAATACACAACGAGTCCTGGATGAAGCGACAGGACTACCGCCGTTGCCAATGCTGCCGTCTTGTTTGCTCCGTATTGCAGACTCAGCTCAACGCCCAGCCACACAATGAGCACTCCGAAGACACAATTGATGATGTGCGGAAGAAGCAACGAACTCCCGACAAAATGGAACACCGTGGCAAGCATCAATGGGAACAAGGGTGAGCGCGTGGACCGTTCTCCGTTTGAATCGATGAATTCACCCCCACCTGCCACTTTTTCACCAATGGAGATGTACTCCCGCTCATCGCTTGTGTATTGAACTTGATGCGTCAATGGAATTGCTATCAATCGGATGACAAACGCTCCAAGAATGACCCAGAGAATTCTTCCGTCGATGGAATGAAATGCTAGTCGTGCCATGACACCACCCTCCCTGTCAACCCCTTCCTCCCAATATCGTGTCGGTAATGCATGCCACGAAAATTTACCATCCGCACACCTTCATACGCGGCCATGATTGTCCGGCCGAGATCCGGAGAATCGGAGATGGACGTGATGCCAAGAACTCTTCCTCCCGATGTAACAACAGCACCCTTGTCTCTTATCGTCCCGGCGTGGAATGCAACAATGCCTTTGACGCCAGCAAGGTCATCTAAACCCCCAATCACCTTGCCTGTCTCGTATTTGTCCGGGTATCCTCCTGACGCGAGGACCACGCAAACTGCAGAACCACGCGTACCAGAAGCCACTCGTGCTTGCGATGAAATGCTGCCCTCGCATGCAGCATCCAACAATTCAAAAAGATCTCCCTCGTAAAGAGGGAGGACAACCTGTGTTTCGGGATCACCAAATCGAGCATTATATTCAATGACTCTCGGCCCTTCTCCGGTCACGATCAATCCCACATAGAGACAACCCTTGTACGGACGCCCTTCTGCTCGCATGCCGGAAAGCGTTGGCTCAATGATTGTGCGTTTGACCTGCTCAAGGATGGCAGGTGTTATCACTGGTGCGGGCGCATAAGCCCCCATCCCACCAGTGTTCTTGCCCTGATCATTGTCGAACACCCGCTT
>DPLS01000102.1 GCA_003541875.1 Bacteroidota bacterium
CCCCCCTTCTCGGTCGGCGAGGTCGGGCGACTGGGCACGACGGGGAGGCGTGAGATCGGACATGGAAACCTGGCCGAGCGCTCGCTGAAGAACCTCATGCCGCCTGAAGCGGAGTTCCCGTATACCGTCCGGATCGTCTCCGATATCCTGGAGTCCAACGGGTCGTCTTCCATGGCAACGGTCTGCGCGGCCAGCCTCGCGATGTTCGACGGGGGAGCGGCACTCCGGAAATCCGTCGCCGGAATCGCGATGGGACTGGTCAAGGAAGGTGATCGCGTGGCAATCCTGAGCGACATCCTCGGAAACGAGGACCACCTCGGGGATATGGATTTCAAAGTTGCGGGCTCGCGCGACGGGATCACGGCATTCCAGATGGACATCAAGATCCGTGGTATCTCGCTGGAGATCATGAAGCGGGCACTTGAGCAGGCACGTCTTGGACGCTTGCACATTCTTGGCAAGATGGCTGAGGCAATTGCGGCGCCTCGTGGCGACCTTTCGTCGTTCGCACCGCGGTTGACAACGCTGAAAGTTCCTGTGGACATGATCGGAGCGGTCATCGGGCCGGGTGGAAAGAACATTCGTCAGATCGTGAAGGATAGCGGCGCTGAAGTGAACATTGAGGATGACGGGACGATTGTAGTGGCCGCGACTTCAAAGGAATCAGCAGACAAGGCCATTGCAGCAATCTCGAAGATTACCGAAGTGCCTGAAGTTGGGAAGGTGTATCACGCAACAGTGAAGAAGATCATGGATTTCGGCGCGTTCGTGGAGTTCCTTCCCGGCAAGGAAGGTCTCGTGCACGTCTCGCAGCTCGATACCAAGAGGGTCAACCATCCTTCAGATGTTGTGAAGGTGGGCGATCAGTTTGATGTGAAGATCACCGACAAGGACGACCAGGGACGCTACAAGCTCAGCCGCAAGGTGCTGATGAAACCAGAGCACCATGCAGAGGCGAAACCCGTAGAGCAACATTGACCATCAAATGTCATTGCGAGCGTAGCGAAGCAATCTGACTCTTGAGTTCGTGGTGAAAGCGAGATTGCTTCGTCCTTAAGAGCGGGACTCGCAATGACAATGAGATTCCATTCAAGCCCATCTTCCCACGAGGGAGGATGGGTTTTCTGTTTTTGTAGAGCGTGTTGTATGTTCACACTCCATTTCTTAGATTGATTGCACAGTATGGTCAATCTTTCTGATGAAAAGCCCTGTTGTCGAGTCCATTGAGTACCTTGCCTTTGCATTCCTCGTCTGGTTGGCGCGAATGCTCTCGTTCAGGATGGCCGGCAAGGTTGGCCGGTTGCTCGGCTCAACAGGATACTACATCATCAACTACCGAAAGAAGATCACGCTCGACAATCTTGCGCACTCCTTCCCCGATCTCACCGAAAAGGAAAGACGCTCAATTGCCGCTGGCGCTTACAAGAGTTACGGCACCGTGCTTGTGGAAGGCTTGTGGGCTGGTGGACAGACCAAAGAAGAGTTGTTGAAAACATGCCGGTTTGTGAATCCAGAGGTGATGCGGAAACATCTTTGCAATCCTCACGGACTTATTTTTCTTTCGGGGCATTTCGGGAATTGGGAATTTCTCGCCAGTGCATTCAGCCTCCTGCTTGGCCAGCCGATTTCCATAATCGCCCAGCACCAAAGAAACAAGCGGATTGATGCTACGCTCGAAGCGATCCGTTCTCGATGGGGCTGCAAGATGATTCCCATGGGCATCTCCACGCGTGAGGTGTTCCGCACGCTGCAGGAGGGGAAAGTCGTGGCAATGCTGGGCGACCAGAGTGGACCAAAGGAAGCCGTGTTCATCAACTTCTTTAGCAGACCTGCGGCAACACATCGTGGCCCGGCAGCGTTTAGTCTCAAATCCGGTACGCCGATTGTCATGCTGTTCTTTGTCCGTCAGAAGGATGGAGTGTACGACATCCACTTCGAGGAGGTTGACCGGACCGGCCTTGATGGCTATACCGAAGAGAACGTGATCGAGCTGACTCGGCGCCACACTGCCATCCTTGAAAAGTACATCCGCATGTATCCTGAATACTGGCTCTGGATGCACAAACGCTGGAAGCATACCGAATACTACGAATCCACTTTGCCTACTGAACAGGAAGCCTGAGCGTGACTCCCTCGAAGATCCTTGTGTTTCACACGGCGTTCATCGGAGATGTCGTGCTCACACTTCCCCTTGTCCAACGGTTGCGGGCTTCCTTTCCAACTGCACACATCACGTTTGTGGCAATTCCCTCTGCGGCGAATGTTCTGGAGAACCATCCGGCCATCAATAACATTCTTATCTATGACAAGCGTCGCAGAGATTCCGGGTTTGGCGGAATGTTTAGGCTTGTACGACGACTGCGCGATGACGCGTACGATGTTGCTATTATTCCTCATCGATCACTGCGAAGTGCTCTTGTTGGATGGCTTTCGAGAATTCCCCGACGCATCGGGTTTTCGACGAGTGCTGCGACCACTCTGTTCACAGACATCGTGCCGTATGACAAGAGAAGTCACGAGATTGACCGCAACTTGCGTTTGCTCCAGCCACTGGGGTTGACTCATTCAGGAACCGAGCTTCCAACTCTGTATCCGAGCCAGAACGATCGGGATGTCGTGGATGCATTTCTCACTGCTCAATTCCTCGCTGCTTCCAATCACGGCAGGCGACGAGAGGATGTCATCAGCATCGCCCCCGGTTCAGCGTGGAATACGAAGCGCTGGCTCAAAGAACATTTCATTGCCCTTGGGAAGATGCTCGTCAAAGATGGCTACTCGATCGTCCTTGTTGGTGGGAGGGAAGATAACGTGTTGTGCAACGACATTAAGAACGGCATCGGGGCTGGAGCCGTCGTAAATGCTGCGGGAATGCTCACATTGCTTCAATCAGCCGAATTGATCCGGCGATGTGTCGCGCTTGTGTCAAATGATAGCGCGCCGGTGCATCTTGCTGCAGGCGTCGAGACTCCGGTTGTTGCCATTTTCGGGGCGACTGCGCCGGCATTCGGCTTTGCTCCCCGCGGTGCGCACGATATCGTCGTTGAGACGCACGGACTCATGTGCCGTCCGTGCGCAATTCACGGCGGAAGGAAGTGCCCCATCAAGACATTTGCGTGCATGACAGACTTGAAGCCGGAATTGGTGTATTCCAAGGTGCAAACAATCATCGGGGGATTTGGGTCGGAGGTACAATGAGTGAAATAATGGCTGTCGATCTGGCTAATCCTGAAGAATCCGTCTTGCGACATGCGGCAGAAGTTGTTCTGCGTGGTGGGCTTATTGTCTATCCCACCGAAACGCTCTACGGTATTGGCGCCGATGCGACCAATCCCTCAGCAATTGGAAAAGTTCACGAGGCGAAGGAGAGAACAGAACGCAAACCGATACTCATGATAGTCGATTCGGTGGAGATGATGTCTCCGTATGTTGAGCAAGTTTCCCTTAACGCCCGAATACTCATGGAGAAGCTGTGGCCAGGGCCGCTGACATTGGTCCTCAAAGCTTCAGCAAAGGTGCCGGTTGAGCTCACGCAGGGGAGTGGGACAATTGGCATTCGAATGCCATCAAGCCGTCTATGCTTGCGACTTCTGGCTCAAATCGGTCGTCCACTTACTTCAACGAGCGCAAATCGCGCAGGTGACAATCCCGGACGGCTCATCAGCGAGATCCACAAACAGTTAAGTGGCATTGATCTCTTTCTTGATGCGGGAGCATTGCCGGAGAGTCAGCCGTCGACTGTTGTCGACGTCTCTGGTCGTGTGCCACGCGTATTGAGGAGCGGGGCAGTCACATCAGGCCAACTTGACCGGATTCTGTTGAACCGGGAAGCGTAACCAATCACTTGAGAGGAATTCTGTGCACAAGCATTCGAGGCTCCTTCTGTTTCTGATTCCATATCTGCTCAAGGCACAGCCCTCCGTAGATCTGCAACAGGCCTTCCTTGATATCAGTAATGATGCTGTTCTGATGTGTGTGTCCGCACACCCTGATGATGAAGATGGTGCCTCGCTTGCATACTACGGAATGAAATATGGCGTGAAGACCTATTCGGTGTTCATGACACGCGGCGAAGGTGGACAGAATGAGAAGGGACCTGAGTTGTACGAGGACCTTGGTGTTTTAAGGAGCGCGGAGACACAAGCAGCGGGCAGGATTCAGGGCACCGAAGTGCACTTCCTCAACTTCAAGGACTTCGGCTATTCCAAAAGCGCTACAGAGGCATTTCACAAATGGGGAAGAGATGAAGTGCTCCGTCGGCTGGTGTATATCATTCGCAAGGTGAAACCCGACGTCATCTTTTCCAGTCTCAACCCCGTGGATGGGCATGGCCATCATCAAGCGACGGCCAACGCAGCCATTGCTGCATTCGATGCAGCTGCGGATTCAACCTACGCGCCGGAGCAACTGCGTCTTCCCGGCATTACCGTGTGGCAGCCTAAGAAATTCTTTATCCGCAATGTCAATCGTCCGGAATTCGGTTTCAATGACTGGGGGCGGTGCGATGTCGTTGTCAATCTGGAAGAGATGAATGACGCTCGCCAAACGGCATACCTCGACATTGCCGCGAATGCGCTCCGTATGCACAAGACACAAGGGATGGAGCGAGCCGACCTTCGAAGGTTTGCCCGCGGACGAAACTGCTACAAGATGATTCGCGCAAGCAGTTTATTTCACCGTGACACGACGACATTCTTCGGTGGCATTGATTTGTGGAGCGACCATCTTCTGGCGCCACTCGTCCCGCTCCGAAGAGCCCTTTCAACCTTGCGAATCGGCATGCCACAAGACTCACTCCTGACTGTTGCTTCAGAGTTACTTGGTCAGGTCAGGTCATTACAGCAGACGGTGAATGCGACGGCTCTTGCTTCAACAGT
>DPLS01000101.1 GCA_003541875.1 Bacteroidota bacterium
TTACGGATTCGACTTCAGCTATATCTCTGCGGCCGAGAACCACCCACTTTCGGATACTATCCGCTTCTCGCTCTTGATCGGTTGGGGTGGCGGAGTGAACTGACACGAGTACTCCGGGTGGCCGTGACGGTCAGCGCGTTCACCCGGGTTTTGTTCATCTCGTGGAGGTTCGTCCTCGTTCTTCTGCTGAAATCAACTCTTCAGGAATTCATTACACCGACAACCTCAAGTGGTATGGCTGTGATAAAATACTTCTACCTGCTCCTTCTCGCGTCCGGCTCTCTCGTTGCCCAGCAATTGAATCATCCCGTAATGGTTTCGCGGGATGATGCATTTTCAGCCCCACGTCCATTTAGAACTTCCGCTGACACGGTTGTTGTCAACGTCCTCGCCGTGATGGTGCAGTTCCAGCAGGACAACACGGCGCTGACCAGTGGCGATGGTCGGTTTGACCTGACCCAGAGCGGCAATCCAATTATTGATGCACCTCCGCATAACAGGCAGTACTTTTTCGATCACCTCACATTCGTGTCCAACTACTTTCGGAAGTCATCAAAGGCGAAGGTCATTGTTCGGACGACGGTTCTCGACTCAGTGATCACACTTCCAAACCAAATGCAGGTGTACTCTCCCCCGCGCGTCGGGTCGACGGTTGCGGTGGGAAACCTTGCACGCGACACGTGGCAGAAGGTGGACTCTGCAGGGATCGTGTCAAACTTTCGTCAATACGATTGCTTCGTTGTGCTGCACGCGGGGATTGGGCGCGACATTGATCTCGTCAGCCTTCTCGGATACGATCCTACGCCGTACGATATTCCCTCTCTGTATATCGGACTCAACGGATTCCGACAATACTACGGAAGTGACTATCCTGGTATCGTAGTCAATGGCGACACCATCACCAACTCTATTGTCATACCTGAATCGGAGAGCCGCGTTCTCCAAACGGCGACAGGGCCGGCACTGCTTGAATTGAGTGTCAACGGTCTGCTTTGTGCGTCGGTAGGAAACTATCTCGGCTTGCCGGATCTGTTCGATACGAACACCGGACGCTCAGGAATTGGGCGGTTTGGCTTGATGGATGGTCAGGCGATTTTCAGCTTCAAAGGCGTTTTTCCACCCGAGCCCTCTGCCTGGGAGAAGTATTGGCTTGGATGGATACAACCCATTACCTTGGAGGCCCCAGATAGTGCACAGACAATTTCGTTGCCTGCCGTCGGAATTGCCACGTCGAGTGGTGACTTTTCACGTCGAGACACTGTGTACCGTGTGCCAATCAGTGCACAAGAGTACTACCTCGTTGAGAATAGAAACAGAGATCCTCAGCGCAACAATCCCCAACACCTTGGGCAGAAAGTCTGGTCGACATTTCAAGGGGGAACCCGGCTCCAGACATTTCCTCGTGACACCGTTGGCTTCAACGCGTTTGAAATTGACAGCCTTGCTGGCGTTGTGACGGATGTTGAAGATCTTGACTGGAGTTTGCCGGGGGGTGTTGATCAGAACGGGACATTATACGATGGCGGTGTTCTCATCTGGCACATCGATGAAGCAGTGATTGCCCAGGGACTTCAGACGAACGGCGTGAATGCTGACCCTCAGCGCAGGGGTGTTGATTTGGAGGAAGCTGATGGCTCACAGGACATCGGGCAACAATACGGTTTTCTCTCACCTGGTTCGGGGAGCGAAGAGGGAACACCACTTGACTTCTGGTATCAGGGAAATGGATCGCCCGTAAACAGAAATGTGTTTTCACAGACGAGTCACCCTGACAACCGCAGTAACACCGGAGCGAACAGTCACATTACAATCAGCGACTTCAGTGCTCGCTCTGCCCGCATGACGGCGAAGGTGAAGGTGGGTGATGATGTCGTGAAGTTGTTGCCAGGGTTTCCAAAGCAAACCGCCCTTCGCCATACAAAGCCGTCGCTCACAGTTGCGCCGATTGGAAGTCCAAGCTCGTTGGGGATTATTGTCGCGACGACACGTGAACCATCGTCTCGTCCTTCGCTGGTGTCGCCGCCGGTGGGACCAAGTGGCGAGATGTATGCGTGGGGAATCGACGGCAATCCAATACTTCCGCAGGAGTTGTTCGCTCGCTCCGTTGATGCCTCGCCTTTGGCCCCTCCGTACCTTGGGGCATCCGCAGTCGGAGATTTCAATTCAAACGGAATGGCCGATGTCGTGATTGCAGGTGGTCAAGAAAACAACGGGAGCCTGTACTTCTATGAATCCCGGCCACGCTCACTCGATAGCCTGGCGCAGCTACTCTCTGTGCAGGCTTTCGGTAGACGCCTAACAACATCTCCTCTTGTTACCGACTCGGTTATCGCTGTCGGTGCAGCCAGAGGAACAATCTATCGGTTGAGACGGAGTGGAGGAGGAGTTGACAGCATTTCAATCCAGGGAGACACATCGGATGTGGTCGGGGTTGCTACTGCCGGTGGTCCTGAATCGCTTGTTTTCGCTACTGCTCTCGGGAATGTTGGATCGAATCTTGCATTCATCAATACCTCCTTCTCCTCGTCGAACACTCAAGGCAGCGGAGTTGCGGGACCGCCGGTGATTGGTACCCTTGGCACGGACCAGCTGGTTGTTGCGTACATGACAGGGGACGGTTTGC
>DPLS01000314.1 GCA_003541875.1 Bacteroidota bacterium
GGAGACAAAGGTGCGGCACAAGAACAACGGTATGTATAGCACGATAGAGGTTCCCCCGCGCGAGACACCACGCAACCGAATATCTGTAAACACCAATGCAGAATCCCAGACAACTCATCGACCTTAGTCACACCATTGAGCCCGGCATGATTACCTACAAAGGGCTACCTGCTCCACTTATATGTGACTTTCTAAGCCGTGAAGAATCGCGCAGTCGCTACGCAGAAGGCACCGAGTTTCAGATCGGGAAGATCGAGATGGTGGCAAACACCGGCACGTACCTCGACAGCCCCTTCCATCGTTATGCAAACGGAAAAGACCTGTCAGAACTCGCGCTCACTTCACTCGCCGATTTGGATTGCGTTGTGGTTCGAAGCGTCAACAGAACACCGAGAGCGATCAGCCGCGACTCATTCCAGGGAATAGTGGTGAAAGGCAAGGCCGTTCTCATTCATACCGGATGGGACTCACATTGGAGAACCGACAGGTACTTTGAAGAACACCCGTTCCTGACCGAAGACACTGCAAAGTTTCTTGCAGATTCTGGGGTAACACTTGTCGGTATCGATTCGTACAATATCGATAGTACCGACGATGGCGCACGCCCCGTCCATTCGACACTTCTTGGTGCAGAGATTCCAATCGTCGAACATATGTGCGGACTTGCTCAAGTGCCGGACAAGGGGTCGAGGTTTTTTGCTGTCCCTGTAAAAGTGAAGGGGATGGGGACGTTCCCCGTCCGCGCATTTGCAGCCTTGCACCAATGAGGGCACCAGAGATTTTCGTCGCAATCACTCAGCCCTTTGCCGCGATCTGCAACGGCTGCACTGAACAGACTCTGAAGGATTGTCGCCTGCACGTGACTGCTACGAACCGTCAACTCCGATGAGACCTGCTGACGGAAGTGAGGTGAGTCCGCTCAACACCGACGCTCAGCGAACTTCTGATCCTGCCTCTATTCAGTCCATCTGACTTTTTTCTGAGGACGAGTCCTCTCCCTCACTTCACGACTTTGCCGTAAGGTGCAACCTGTTTCTCGATCTTTTTCCTGTCTCCGGCAATCACAATTGTCATTCGGTCGGCCTTCAAGTGCGTGGCACAGAGCTGTTGAATCTGCTCAGGGGTCACAGCATAGATGTTTTTCACCGCATCAGCCAGATAACTTTCAGCGAGTCCGTGGAGATCAAGAAACGAAAGCTGGTTGATGATACCATTCGCGCTTGAATTCTGAAGCACAAACACCCCTGCTGCATAGTTTTGGATCCCTTTCAACTCTTCCACAGATGGAGCCTCCTTCTGAAGTCGATCTATTTCGTAGAAGATCTCCTTTAGCGACGGGCCTGTGACTGCCGTTGAGACATCGGCAACCTGAACCCAGTAGGCCGAGCGGTAGCGCGAGGAAATGAAACTTCCGGGCGAATATGTGTAACCCTTGTTTTCGCGAATATTTGTAGTGATACGCGAGGCAAAGGAACCTCCGAGCAACTGGTTCATGAGTCCGAGCGGTCTGTAGTCCTTCTGCGAAGGGTCGATCACAGGCAATCCCAGAAAGATCGTCGACTGTGGCGCCCCCGGACGATCGATAATGTGGATCTCACGCTGTGAAACCGGCGTGGGCAGATTCTCTACAAACTCAGGCCCTGCGGACCAGTTTGTGAACGCTTCACGAACTGCCGCTTCCATTCCCTTCGCATCAAATTTTCCTGCAACGTAGATATGCGTGCGATGAGCCCCGAAATTCTTGCGGTAGAAGTTTTTCACTTGTTCAATCGCATAATCCCTCAGCATCTTCTCGGTCGGGTACACCCGGCCGTAAGGATGATTTGGATAAAGAAGCTTGCGGAACAATTCCGTTGTCATTGAATTCGGATCGGCCTTGTCGATGCTTAGCTGACGCACCCGGTCGTTTTTCAAACGCGAAAGCTCCGATTCAGGAAACTTGGGATTGCGCGTTACATCAGCGAGCAACTTCACGAAGTCGCCGCCAAACTCGCTGAGCACTTCGCCTGCAATCTGTGTCTGGTCATCACCAACGGTGATGCTGATGCCGCCACCCATGCGGGCGACTTGCTTGGCAATCTCCTGGGAGGAGCGTGTGCTCGTCCCTTCTTTCATCAAATCGCCAGTCAGATCGGACAGCCAAACCTCATTTTCACCATCGTTGATGTTGCCAGCGCGAACAACGACACGCACCGTTACCTTCGGAATTGTCCCGAACTGCACAAGTGTGGCCTTCAGTCCATTCCCCAGAGTGAATTCGATTTTTGGAGGAAGTGTGAAGTCCTTAGGTTGCGACCCTTCAGGGGGAGCTTGCTTCTGCCCAAAGGCAGGTGTGCATGTGCAAAGGACCAGCAGGGAAAGCAGACCTCGAATGTTAGTTTTCATGTTGTTGCTCCTCCTTGCTCAGCATCTGTGTTGGCTTCACGGTGAGTACAGTTTGGTTGGTCGGACGCAGATAGTCCTGCGCCGTTCTCTGGAGCAATTCCGGAGTCACATTTCGGATTTCAGCTTCGATGTTGTTGATCCGTGACGGATCGTCATCGAAGAGAGCAAAGCAGGCGAGGAGATTTGCACGACCGAACCCAAACTGATCATTCACCATGTCATAGAATGATGAGCGGAATTTCACCATCGCCCGATCAAGCGTCGCTTTGTCGACCGGTGTGCTGCGCACTTGCTCAATCACGGAGTCGACAACCGCCTTCACAGCGTCATCGCTGGTTTGAGCATCATGAAAGAGATACCCTGTCCAGAGCATTGGCCCACTATAGTCAAACATATTTCCCAGCAGATTGATGCCGCCGGAGACAGAGTTTGTCATGCCTTTGTTCTTCACGAGGGCCTCGTACAACATGCCGTCTTCACCCTGAAGGAGAATCTGATCGAGAACTGCCATCGCATAGAACTCAGGAGTATTCCGCCCGGGCATATGATAGGCAAACGCAAACGCCGGACGAGTCGCAAGAGAGTCGGGTTGGGTTGCGCGCTTCGCCACCTCCTGCCTGGGCTCGTTGATATCGGGTTTCTTCGGCTGCTTGACTGAAGGAATTCCTTCAAAGTATTTCTTGATCAACTCCTTCGTTGACTCGTCATCAAAATCGCCTACCACTACGAGCACAGCATTGTTGGGAGCATAGTAGGTTTTGAAGAATGTCTTTACATCTTCAAGCGTCGCCGCATCCAAGTCATCTAACTCCCCATAGAAGTTGTGCGCATTGTACCAGTTGCTGTTTGCGTGTTGTGGCATATCGAGCCAGGGGAAGCCACCGTAGGGCTGGTTCATTACGTTCACCTTCACTTCATTTTTCACTACCTCCTGCTGGTTCTTCAGGTTTGCCTCGGTGATGTCGAGCCCCTTCATGCGGTCTGCCTCTGCCCAGAGAATCGTTTCAAGTTTGTGGGCAGGTACGATCTGAAAGTAGTTCGTGAAGTCGAATCTCGTCGAGCCGTTCAAGACACCGCCGTTTTTTTGAATAAGCCTGATGAATTCCATCTTCCCAAGATTCTGGGAGCCTTGGAACATCATATGCTCGAAGAGATGGGCGAAGCCGGTCCTGTTTCTTGGCTCGATCCTCAGTCCGATATTATAGTACACGGCGACGGTGACAATCGGTGCAGTCGCATCGTGTGAAAGAACAACCTTGAGTCCATTATCCAGTTTGTAGTACTTCACTGGAACATTGTATCCGGCGGTCTCCTTGTTTCCCTGACAAGCACTAAACAGCAGCGTCAGTACGACAAGCAAGACCCACGGGAGAATTGTTCGCATGAATCCTCCGGGCATTGGTATTGTAAGGAGCAGAGTGAGTTAGAACAGGGAGTTGATGATGAGCGTGCCACGACAAATCTCTTCACCCCAACGAAGCGACCCGCTTCGAGCTGATACAGGTA
>DPLS01000200.1 GCA_003541875.1 Bacteroidota bacterium
CAGCAACGGCCTTCTTCAGGTTGGCCTTGGCCTTTTTCAACTGCTTGGTGCGCTTGGCCGCTCGCTCCTTCATGATCTCAACAGTGGACTTCACAATTGCTTTCGATCCCTTCGCTGCCATGAGTTCTCCTCTAAGAGTTAAGTTGTGTGCTACGTTTAATTCCGACCGTCACTTCCTCGCCGTTGATATCGAGCGTCGCCGAGTACTCGCCAGGAGCAAAAGCATATGATAGTTCAACAGCAAGAGTTTCACTTTTGATATATGCCACCATCGACTGTACGGCGCGGTGCAACTCTTCTGACCCCGCGTAGAAAACTGCAATGCGATCAGTGACGTGGAACCCCGCATCCTTGCGCATGTTCTGAATTCGGTTGACGAACTCCCGGGCAAACCCCTCGGCAATCAGATCGGCGGTCAGTTCGGTATCAAGGGCGACAGTGAGGCCGGCGTCGGATTCGACGAGCCACCCCTTGATGTCTTCACGAACGATCTCCACGTCTTCTTTGCTGATGGTAACGGTGCTGCCGTTGATGGGAAGCGAGAGAGCACCAGAGGATTCGAGTTCGCGAATCTCTGTCGCATTGAGCTGCCTGATCCGTTGAGCGACTGGTTGTACCGCCTTGCCATGTTTTGGGCCGATCGCTTTGAAATTTGGCTTGGCGGATTTGTTTACGATCCCGGATTCATCCGGAACATACTCAATCTGCTTTACGTTTACTTCTTCCAGAATCAGGGTTTCCATCCGTTGGATGATGTCGCGCTCTTCCTGGCTCGTGACAGGCAGGATGATACGCTTCAACGGTTGCCGCACCTTGAGATTCGACTTCATCCTCATCGAGCGAACGAGCATTACGATCTTCTCGGCGCGCGCCATTCGCATTTCCAACTCGGTATCAATCAGCTTTTCGTCGGGCGTGGGAATATGTGCAAGATGCACAGACTCCGGCGATTCGCGTTGCGATATGCCATTCAGATTACGGTACAACTCTTCGCTCAGGAACGGTGCAAACGGCGCGGTCAGTTTGGCTATCGAGATCAAGCATTCATACAATGTCTGATAAGCGGCAGTCTTGTCCTTTCCTCTTTCACTCTTCCAGAACCGCCTACGGTTCCTGCGAACATACCAGTTCGAAAGTTGATCTATGGTGAACTCGCTTACACCCTTGGCGGCTTTCGTGACGTCGTAAGCATCCATGTGCGTCGCATATCGCTTAACGAGGGAGTTCAATTCCGAGATGATCCACCGATCAATCTCCGGGCGTTCGGCCACAGGAACAGGTGCTTCAGCATATGTAAAGCCATCGATGTTTGCATAGAGAGCAAAGAATGAGTAGGTGTTAACAAGAGTGCCGAAGAACTTGCGCTGGACTTCGCCGAGGCCGTCCTCATCGAACATTGTCGGGCGCCACGGCGGACTGGTTGTGACAAGATACCACCTCGTAGTATCGGCGCCATACTTTGTGAGTGTCGCGAAGGGATCTACGGTGTTGCCCTTCGACTTGGACATCTTCTGTCCCTCTTTGTCGAGGATCAGCTCGTTGACGAGGATGTTCTTATACGCCGGCTTATTGAAGAGAAATGTTCCAATGGCGTGCAGTGAATAGAACCATCCCCGCGTCTGGTCGATTCCTTCGCAGATGAAATCGGATGGGTACTGTTTCCCCGACTCGATCAGCTCCTTGTTCTCAAAAGGATAGTGCCATTGCGCAAACGGCATTGCGCCGGAATCGAACCAGACATCAATCAGCTCCGGAGTGCGGCGCATTGTCCCCCCACATGAACACGTGAAGGTGACGTCGTCCACAAAAGGTTTATGCAAGTCAAGCGGGTGGGGGACGTTCTTGCCTTTGTGCAGCTCTTCAATGCTGCCAACACATTTTTGGGACTTGCAGGCATCACACAGCCAGATTGGTAGCGGCGTTCCCCAAAATCTGTCACGCGAGAGCGCCCAATCCTTGTTCTCCTCCAGCCAATTTCCAAATCTTCCCTCTCCTACCTCCGGTGGCACCCAGTTGATTTCCTTGTTCAGGGCGATCATCTTCTGCGCGTACTTTGTCGTGCTGATGTACCACGACTCGCGAGCATAGTAGAGGAGTGGAGTTTTGCAGCGCCAGCAGTGGGGGTAGCTGTGCGTGATCGTTTCTTTTCTGTAGAGAATGTGCCGGGATTTGAGATCTTGGATGATCATCAAGTCGGCATCTTTGACAAACATTCCCGCATAGTCCGTAACCTCAGGACCGAACTCTCCGCTCTTATTAACCGGATGGATTGTTGGGAGGCCGTACTTCTTCGATGTCTGATAGTCGTCTTCGCCGTAGGCCGGGGCCATATGCACAATACCGGTGCCATCCTCGGTCGTCACAAAGTCAGCCTCGACGACGTAGTACGCTTTGCGATCGACAGGGTGATAAGAGAAGATTCTCTCATACTCCAGGCCGAGGAGAGCTTTCCCCCTCATCTTCTCCAGTACCGTATACTCACCCTCAAGGACAGAAAGGCGTGCTTCGGCAAGAATTAACCTCTCGCCTTTGTGCTCGATCTTCACATACTCAATGTTTGAACCAACTGCCAGGGCGACGTTAGAAATCAGCGTCCACGGTGTCGTGGTCCAGACGAGGAATGACGTGTCGGGATGGCCCTTCAATTTCATCTTCACATAGACGCTTGGATCTTTCACATCATCGTAACCAAGCGAAACCTCATGTGAGGAAAGCGGCGTTTCACAGCGCGGGCAATAGGGCTGGATCTTGTATCCCTTGTAGATCATCCCTTCGTCGAAGTACCGCTTCAGAGCCCACCAGATAGATTCGATGTACGTGTTCTCAAATGTGACGTACGGCTTGCTAAGATCGACCCAGTAACCCATCTGCTCTGTCATCGCTTCCCAGTCAGCCTTGTACTTCCACACCGACTCGCGACACTTCTTGTTGAACTCGGCGATGCCAAACTTCACAATATCTTCTTTGTGCTTGAAGCCGAGTTGTTTTTCCAACTCAATCTCAACGGGTAGACCGTGCGTATCCCAACCAGCCTTACGGTGGACCTGATATCCCCGCATCGTTTTGTACCGGCAAACAAGGTCTTTGAGAGTCCGACTCATAACATGGTGAATGCCGGGCCGACCGTTCGCCGTGGGCGGGCCTTCATAGAAAGTGAAGCCGGGTTTCCCCTCGCGGGTTGAGATACTCTTCTGGAAGATGTTATTGTCCTTCCAGAATTTGAGAATCTCTTTCTCGACTTCGGGGTACGAAAGTCTGTCGGTTAGCTCTTTGAACATCAGGGTACTACTTCAATTCAAACGTTACTGAAAC
>DPLS01000305.1 GCA_003541875.1 Bacteroidota bacterium
CTGTGAGGAGTGTGTCATGCGTGTGCCCACCGGTGTAGATCTCGATGCCGCTCCCTGAGTTCATCGAGTCGGGGTTGATGCGGTTGTTCTCGATCCGGTTATGTCGGATGATCGGATGGAGCGTTCCCCCGGCGCTTAGCCCCTGGATGACGATGCCGAAGCTGTTGTCGTGGATGTAGTTGTTCTCGACGATAGCGTTGCAGACATCGCTGCTTGTCAGCGTGGCAAGACTGATGCCTCCTGCTCGATAGTAACTTTGATTGTATATCTCGTTGTCTCGGATGATCGGGTTGTTCGTTCCCTGTCCACCGATGGCAATCTGGTTGCGGGCACTCGTGTTCTGGGAATTGTTCCTTGCAAATACGTTGTGCTCGATAATGGGCGAACACCCAACGTTCGCGGTGATTGCCGATTGCCGATTCTCGACAAACGTACAGTAGCTGATTGTGGGGCTTGCACCGTAGCATCGGACGCCGTTACTGCTGTTGTTTGTGAACAGGGTATTGGTGATACGAGTGTTCGAATTGAAGCAGTACACTGCATCCACAGCATCCTGAATTCTGCAGTAGGACAGTAAGCACAGCGAGTCTACTGATGTGTCGTCGAATCTGAATCCTCGGTGCGAACCTGCCGTCGAGACGACACCCTTCACGACAATCGTATCTGTGGTCGTTCCGATAGCGCGAAGTATTCCGAAGACGGTGAATCCCTTTCCTGTTCCTTGGGCCACAGAAATGACGGAGCCGGCACGAATGGTCAGTCTATCGTTTTGGGCAACAGAGAGTGTGTCGTTCAGTGTGTAGTTTGGAAATGAACCGGTGAGTGTCCCGCCCGAGTACACAACAAGACTGTCGAGTGTCCAGTTGACCCCCGTATTAGGCGTGGTGTAGCCACCGATGAGGTCTGCTGACCAAAGAGAGAGAAGAAGCGCAATCACAAAGACTGGTGTTCGTTTCATGGCAGTACTCGAGTGAAGTTGAGAGAGAGCAGTAAGGCGTACGTGAAGGAGAAGTATGCACCAGCAGTAATCTATCTAGCCGAACGGAGAATTGCAACTCCTGCTAGCGTCGGGTTAGGAGCACCATTATTTCCACGGACGAGGTTCCCGGAAACATATCAAACGGAACCGCTGTGCTGACCGAGTATCCGCAGGCCTCCCAGCGCTTCAGCTCGGCAGCCATGATATCGATGTTGCAGAAGATGTGCAGTGCTCGTGCCGGCTTCCGTGCAGCAACGCATTCGATGACGCCGCTGCCGGTTCCCGATCGAGGTGGATCGAGGAGGACGACATCCTGCTGACGTGCTTGCTTCATTAAGCGAGGAATTGTCTCGACTGTGATCTCACTCCGGATGAATCTGACATTTAACAGCTTCTGCCGTTTTGCGTTGGCAATGGCCGAAGAAATTGAGTCCGCTGCCACCTCGACTCCGATAACCGATTCCGCATTCTCCGCAAGGCAAAGTGCGAACAACCCGTAGCCACAATACAGGTCGGACAATTGTGTCTGTCTCGAGAGGTCCAGCAACTCTTTGGCTTTTGTCACGAACTGATCAACAATGGAAAGATTGATTTGAGAAAACGAGAGGGGCGAGTAGAGGAAACTCCTGCCGCAAATCCGCTGGTAGATCTCGGCCTTGCCGAAAATCTTTCGGAACGTTTCCGGTTTTCGGTTCGATGAGCCAAGATAGTATCGTCCGTCGGACGTGTCCTCGTAAAGGAAAATGCCGACGATCTCTTTGAACGAATGGGTGAGTGATTTGGAAAGAGTATTCGTTGCGTGAACAACTTCCGGAGACATCTCCCGAACATTCAGGATCAGGGTGTACTCGGTGTAACTTCCTTTGATGATGACGTAGCTGAGCGCATCCCTGATTGGTCCGGCGTATGGCTTTTCAAGAATCTCCTGAACTTTCTGGTAGATGGGCGCATGACCAGCCGGCTCAATGGCGCATCGCACGACGTCGAACGGTTTGTATGTCCCTTCATCGGTCGGTGCAATCAATCCGAGTTTGACCGATCCCCGGAATGGGAATGCGCGCCGTTTCGTGACGGTACGATATCCACGACCAAGGGGCGAGGGCACGAGTGGTGCCAGGAGTTTGACGGGAGCGTGCTGTTCCCAGAATGCATGAAGCGCACGGTTCTTGAGTTGCATCTCCTCCGCGTACTCCAAGTCTACCGCATGACACAGGGAGCACCGGCTTCCTCTTGTCGATTGGCACTCTCCCTCACCGAGCAAACGGCTCTTGCTCTGGGAAGTGGTGATGATTGTCTTGATGTGCTCTTCAAAAGTTCTCATGAGTAAGAAGCCATCTGCTCGATCTGTGCGGGATCTCAATGCTGGTCGGACCTAGCGCCTGCTCCAATATAGGAAAAATGGTGGAGGCTTCAAGCGCCCGCCCTCGTTACTTGATATTCTTGTTGACGATGTCGATATTCTCGTCACGGTTCACATTTCACAAGTCCGGCATCGAAGAGAAACGTGCTAGTTCGATTCAATCCTTACGCGTTGGAGCTTTGGCATCCATTCACCGTTGCAGTCCACAGTCGTACCACGACGCCCATCATGCTGGTGGAGATAGAGCAGGACGGTTTCGTTGGATACGGTGAGGCCTCAATGCCTCCCTATCTCGGCGAAAGCCATGAGACCGCGAGCGCCTTTCTCTCCAAAGTCAATCTGAAGAGCTCTCCCGATCTCCCTGCCCTTGAAGATGTTCTGAAGGAAGTTAACACTCTCGCGCCGGCCAATCATGCGGCAAAGGCTGCCGTTGATATTGCTCTGCACGATTGGCTTGGGAAGAAGATGGGCAAAGCATGGCACGAACTGTGGCATCTCGATCCGACTAAGACACCGGTCACTTCCTTTACCATAGGAATCGAGAAGGTCAAAGAAGTTGTGCGTCAGAAAGTGAGAGAGGCCGAACCCTACAAGATCCTCAAGGTGAAGTTGGGGGGAGATAACGACAGAGAAATCATCGAGACGATACGGGAGCTTACGAACAAACCCATTCGCGTCGATGTGAACCAAGGGTGGAAGGACAAGAGCCATGCGCTGAAGATGATCGAATGGTTGGCCACGATGAACGTCGAGCTGGTTGAGCAGCCGATGCCGAAAGAAATGGTTGACGATTGTGTGTGGCTGAAAGAGCGTAGTCCACTGCCGATCATCGGCGATGAGAGCGTTGTTCGCCTGCCGGATGTCCGAAAGGCGGCAGGTGTGTATCATGGCATCAACATTAAATTGATGAAGTGTACCGGCATGCGTGAAGCGATGGAGATGATACACCTTGCGCGGAAGTTGGGACTGGCAGTCATGCTCGGCTGCATGACCGAGACATCGTGCGCCATTTCCGCAGCAGCCCAACTCTCGCCGCTGGTTGACTATGCCGATCTGG
>DPLS01000291.1:0-3635 GCA_003541875.1 Bacteroidota bacterium
CATGCATTCGCTCAGGAAGTTCAGAATAGCGACCTCCCATCTATATTGCAAGTCCAGCAATACGATAGGGCAATACACATCATGGCGATGTTGTTGATCGGATTTGGTTTCCTCATGGTATTTGTGAGAAAGTATGGACGTTCTGCACTCACTGCTACATTTTTACTGGTAAGCATTTCATTGCCAATGTACATGTCAATGAAGGGACTTGGGATATTTGAAGCAAAGGGAGAGATTGAACAACTCATACTTGCCGAGTTTGGTGCAGCGAGTTTGCTTATTGCAGCCGGAGCAATTCTGGGAAGGATACGAATGATTCAATACATAATACTTGGTTTGTTATTCATACCATTCTATATGTTCAATGAATTGATAGTTATTGGCGACTATTTTCATTTCGTAGGAAAAGTTGCTGATACTGGAGGTTCCATTGTTATTCATGCCTTTGGCGCTCTCTTTGGTATTGCTGCTGCGGTTTCATTAACAACACAAGAAGACATGGAGATTCCAATTGAATCGGATGCAACAACTGATAAATATTCTGTCCTGGGCAGTATGGTCCTGTGGGTGTTCTGGCCAAGTTTTTGCGCTGCGCTCGTTCCGATTGAGGCAATTCCGCATACGGTAGTAAACGTGTTTATCGCATTGTGCGGATCTACAATCGCAGCGTATGTTGCTTCTGTGTTGATTAGAGGAAAAGTAAGTATTGCGGACATTGCCAATGCAGCACTTGCTGGTGGTGTAGCTATTGGCGCAACATGTGATTTCGCTTCTCATCCTCAAGCAATGATAATTGGGGTTATTGCTGGAGCTATTTCCACCATCGGATTTGCTATACTTCAAAACAAACAACAACGAATTCATAAGATTGTTGATACTTGTGGAGTATCAAATCTCCATGGTATCCCCGGTATATTCGGAGGTCTTGCTGCGATCGTCGTTATTGATGGCATTGACATTTATGCCCAGTTGAAAGGAATTACTATTACAGTGGTCATAGCAGTCCTTGCGGGTTTATTGTGTGGTAAAGTGATTTCGCTATTTGGGAAAACAAAAGACGTCTATGACGACAGTGCAGAATTCCTGGCCAACGAGTGAAATACCAGACACGGTTGAAACATATTACAGAGTGTAAGGATTGAAGAGCCAACAATCTCCTTCTCCATTCCACGCTCAGCATACACCACACTGAAGATCTACAACACCCTCGGACAGGAATTTGACACTTGTCTCAGAGGATTTGAGACCTGCTACATATTCAACGGAATGGAATGCCCGCCTGCGTTCTGCGAACTCCAGCGGGCAAGCAACCAACGTTGCAGGCAGAAGAGTTCACGCAGACGAAGAAATTGATCTTGATGAGGTAGGAACCCCAATGATCGATAACGTTTGGATCCACGAGTTTCCAGCAGCAATCACAGTTTGCGATGCGCAAGGGATCATACTTGCCATGAACGAGAAGTCATGCACGACATTTGAAAAAGATGGAGGCGCAAACCTGATTGGAACAAACGCTCTTGCATGTCATCCTGAGCCGGCACGTGCAAAACTATCGACGCTTCTGGAATCCGGATCGCCAAATGTCTATACAATTGAAAAAGCGGGGATCAAGAAACTAGTCTTCCAGTCACCATGGTATAAGGACGGGAAGTATGCCGGGTTTGTTGAGCTGTCTCTTCCGATACCGGAGCAGATGCCACATTTTGTTAGAGATTAGTGGCGGGCGCTTTCCACCTTGACAATCCGTAAACCGTTCGGTACATTTTCGTCAGAATCACCTTGCCTGTTCTTTCTTCCCTACTGATCATCTTGCCAAAGAGGATTTTCCAATGAGCATCGAGATAGTACGAGAGATTCTTTTATGGTGCGCTATCATCAACTACGCCGTGCTCCTGTGCTGGTTTCTGTGCTTCATCTTGGCACATGACTGGATTCAGCGATTGCACGGTCGATGGTTTCGAATGTCGGTTGAGCAATTCGATGCCGTCCATTATGCAGGGATGGCAATTTACAAGATCGGCATTCTTTTGCTCAACCTCGTCCCGTATCTTGCACTGCTTATCATCGGGAAAGGCAGCAGCTGAGTATCAGCTTGTGACTTATCTGCAATTCATAGTTGGCACGAGTGGGGCAGTGAATATCATGTACAGCAACTGATGGATAACAATTCCGCTACATTTCTCACAGAAGGTGGTACATATGAATCGACCAGCATCTCTTGTCGCAGCTATTTTTCTCATCATCATTGCCTTGGCCCAATTGTGTCGCGCTATATTCGGGATCAGCATCACCGCCGCAGGCTTTGAGATTCCAGTATGGCCCAGCGCCTTTGCTGCCATTTTTCTTGCTGCTCTGGCATTCTGGCTCTTAAAAGAAAGGAGGCAAAATGAATAACCGACATTCATTGATACCCATACAATGCTTGCAACTGTTGATGATCTCTTTGCTGTTGGGCTCGCTATCGAGTTGCGGAAGTAGCCGGGAGTTCTCGGACATTGCACCAGGTGACGCTGAGGAGATGATTCGCCAGAATATCGGGAATTCCGATTTTGTTCTCCTTGATGTGCGAACGGATGGGGAATTCCAATCCGGACACTTGGATGGTGCTGTCAATCTCGACATACAGTTGGCTGGTTTCACAGATGCGATTGAGAAACTACCGAAAGACAAGACTTATCTTGTCTATTGTCGGAGTGGTGGACGTAGTGGAAGAGCCATGAAGATGATGAAGGAGAAGGGATTCGTGAGCATCTACAACCTGCAAGGCGGAATCACAAAATGGAAGGCAGAAAACCATCCTATGGAGATTCGATGAAGTCGTTGAACGCAACTCTCGATTCATTTGGTTAATCAACAAACATGCCCGCCTATTCAGCACGCACGAGTGGGGGGTGAACATCCACATCATCGAGAAGCGGTTTGTTAGGCAGCAGCAATACAACATCAGAGGCGATCATGGTTTGTCCGTATCGTCTTCTCATCACAATCTTCTGCATTGCATTCAGTTTTCTCGGCATTGGATGCAAGGACAATGGAGCAGACCCGGAGACCCTCCCCAAATACCTCATCGGACAAGTGCAAGACGAGCAGGGGAACAAGATCCCTGATGTGGATGTTCACTACCTTTTCGACGTGAACCCATCCTCGGGATTGCATGCACTTGACAACATTCTCGTTACCATAACAATTCACTACGAAGTCTTGCATCCTGCACATGTGAATCTCAAAGTTTTGAGGTGGTACACTGAAGAGCTCATTATCACCCTTATTGATACGGAACAGAATGCGGGAAACTATTCTGTATCATTCGATGCTGCACAGATGACCAACGGTGTATACTTCTATCGACTTTGGGTTGGCACTTCAGTGACAGAGAGGCGCATGCTCCTGTTGAATACTGACCTCCCAGCGCTGACAAGCACTCGTCCTTTAGCGACCAGTGATGCACAGGGTCAGTTTACTATTGCGAATGAACAGTTCGGGCTTGGTATCCCGTTTTTTCAAACCACCGTTCCCGGGAACGTGCCCGACACGGTTTACGTCTCGCCCGCAGTTCAGATTGTGCTTCACAAGGATGGATTTCAAACACTGGTCCAGCCGATACTGATTGATCCCTTCAAGGAAACGAGAGCGAG
>DPLS01000291.1:3938-4503 GCA_003541875.1 Bacteroidota bacterium
GGGATCTGTCGAATCGAGACTTAGCCGCAGTCCGTTATGCGGCTTCACAAAATAACGGATGGTACTATGAGACAGATCATTGAATTTCTTGTCAGGGTTGCCCTCTTCGCGTTCATCTGCTTTGTCTTCTGGTGGGTGCCGGATGTACCACTGTCAAATGCCATGAATCTAACCGTCATTGTGGGAGGGGTATTGTTGACATTCCCCCTTGTTTGGCTCGGCAGGAAGATACTAGACAGACACCAAACAATGAGTCGCGCCGTCTGGACAACGACGTTTGTACATTTTGGTCTGGGTTTTACCTTTGGTATTCCTATCATTAGAGCATTTACCACACATCAAGATTGGTCTGGCTGGGTACTCCCAGTACCACCTGGAATCGGCTTGGCGCTGGTTTTTATTACTGGGGCGGCTTTTTTCCTGGTAGTGGTAAACCTTGCCTTGAAAGGCTTTGGTGCCCCCTTTTTCATAAAGCTCAGTCGGAAATTAGCGGTAGATTGGCTGTTTGCTTGGACTCGTAATCCCATGGTGCTTGCAGGTCTGGCCTGGCTCCTGGCGGTGGGAA
>DPLS01000337.1 GCA_003541875.1 Bacteroidota bacterium
TGGGTCGCCGTGGCAACATATGCGTCGTCGTGTCGCAGGTCAGACTCGTCTATGACGCTCGTCCGCACGCCAAGGGCCATGTCGGTGGAACTATTGCCATTACCGTTCCGTTGTGTGGCGGCAGATACTCTCAAACGGTAAAGCCAATCGAGTTTTCTGTAATCAGTGAGCGAGAGTTTTGGTCCGGAGATGATAAGCCCCGGCGAGAATTCGACTCCAAAAGTCCTTGGTATTGTCAACGAGGATCCGTTGCTCACGAAATCTGAGAACGCAACTGAAAACTCTCTTACCGTTGTCGGGCGGAGAATATTGCTCGGCTCACTTCCGAGGAGTGTGAATGCCGGCGCATCCGGGATCGCGAAATCAACACGGAAACTCTTCTGGAGGCTATCAGGTCTCGCTCCTGCAGTCTCAATGACGAATTGCGATAGAGCTTGCTCCCGCGCTCCAGAACACACCAGCCAGCATATTGCGAGTAGTCGGACAAGGGACTTCATGTGCATTCTCCTTTCAAACTGCTTTGAGTTGGACAAACAGATCCACCGTTACACTCGGGGCATCACTCTGGCCGGCCGAAGTCTCAAAGCCGATTCGTTTGTTATCCTGCCAAATCTCAAGATCGATGTCATAACTTTTTATTGGGGGTGTTAGGGTCACAGTAGTTATACATTCGACGATGCGACCATCGTTCTGGGCGTTGGTTAGCAAATCATAGATATCATCGTCGGTGTTGATGAAATTGCCATATTTGGGGAAGCCCGGCACCAATTTGTTCTGATTGACTTCCCAAAGCAAGAGGGCATAGGATCCTTGTTGGGCATATCCGCTTGAAATCTGCGCGCGGACCACACCACCGGTCTTTTTGAACTCGACAATCTTCATGATTGTTCTCCTAGCGTTTTGTTGATTCATTGGACATTTGTACGATCAGCATCGGTACTTATTCCGTTGGAGTCTGTTTCTTACTCTTGAGACTTTCCTTCACACCCATGATCGCTTTCAGGAAGTCGTACCAGAATGGAGACCCGAGACTTACCAGCAGCGTCATCCCAAGCCAGCCGAAGAAGTTCTTGGTGGCAGCGTTCCAAAGGTCGCACGGTGCTTGCGTGATGAATGCAAGTTTCGGCGTCAAGAGATGCATCGAATCACCACGGGCAGTGTTCCAGCGACAAAGTTGCAGCGACTGCTCATTGATGTACATCTTGATATCGGCAAGATCCGCTCTGATAATGGCTGTGGCAACCGATTCCGCCTTCGCCGCATCAACCGCTGTGCCGCTTTTCAACGAATCAGGAGTCTTGTGCTCATTGACCACCTTCTCAGTCCATGCAACGGCTGCAACGCGTGTGGTCTTGTTTGTAGCAAAGTCCTGATACACGACGAACAGGTTTGAGTTCAGTCCAATCACTACAATGGCACTGATCATGAACGACCACAGTTTCATCCGCCGTTCATAATGATCCTGAAATGCCTTCTTGCTTACTTCAAACCACCGATCAATTTCATTAAGCGCCAACTGAAACTCCTTGTGAAAGACGCCGTCCTCGGCAATGGGGAGAGTCATCACATACTGTTTCAGCTTCTCCGTGCTCACGTCCTCAAGCAGCTCGAGATCTTTGTACCCGAAACTGGCGATCTTCTCTTCCAGTTCTTGCACAATTCTCGTTGCTACTGCATCGGCCCCCTTCGCAAGCCGACCCACAGACTTCCAGTTGGAGGCAAAGAAGCCGAGCGTTCCGGAACTGCTAAACAGAGCGAGCAACTCGCTGCGCATATACGAGGATTTGAGGTCGAACATCTGTTTGATGATCTGCTGAATCGCCTGCACTATGAGGCTGAGGGCAAGAATCACACCCCCCGTGGCGATAATGGCATCAAGTATTTCAAGCATAATTCTTACTCCTTTCAGATTTATGAGGAACAAGCGGGAACGTTGGTGCACCGTGCCTGACAAAGAGCGAAGACATCCACATTGACGGCTCCGATTTCATGCCCCGAATGCTTGTATCAACTTCGGGAGCATGTTGTCAGCCGTCTGCTCACCTTTCCCAAAGACTGCTTTCATTTTCTCGGCATCGAACACCAACCCGTTTTCGAGAACTGGAACATCAGGACTGATGAAAACAATTGGGACATCCTTGAGTCTATCAAAGTTCACTGAGGCAAGCAGTTCATTGAGTTCGGGAGTGAACGATGCCACAAGCACATCATGTCGTCGTGGATCCGCTATCTTCAATGCATCAAGCGATTTGCGCAGCGCGAGAAAAAGTTGCGGGACCCGTACATCATTGAGTAGGATGTCATCCATGAAAATGTCGAGTGTCCTGATTAGCATGTCCTTCAGATTGTTCAGGGGTTCCGTGTAGCCAATCTTTGTAGGATCAGGCGAACATGATAACGCCAGAATTCCGTCGTACGGATTCGAAGAACTAAAGATCGCCTGAACCGGGTTGATCTCAGTAAGTCCGCCATCCGCATAGAACTCGGTGCCGATATCGACAATCGGCATGAACACCGGCTGAGACACTGACGCCCAGAGTGCCCGTTCCATCTCTGTCGCAGTCCGTTGCTTCGATGAGTAGCACTTGACATCTCCGTTGTTCATGCTGACGATGTTGTAAATAAGCTCGACTTGAGGGTTGTTCACGATTTCTGTGAAGCCGTCAAGCCCGATGAACGTCCTGATGAGTTCCTTCAACGGCTGTATTGTGTAGATGGACGTCTTGCCATCGAGCACCGCGGCAAGACCAAGGATGTCCACGTTGTGTTCCAGCAGCTCGTCTTCAGAATCGGCAACCTCAATGCCCAGTATTCCTGAGGCCGTCCTGAGAAGCTGCAATGTTCCTCTCCCCGCAGCAACAGACAGAACGTCCCTGGTGTGGACACCTCCCGAATACACCTTTTTCAAATCTGCGAACTGCTTGCGTGCCACAAGGGTTCCAATCAACGAGCCAGTGCTTGTTCCAGACACTACAGAAATCGTGTGGGTCGTGAAGAACCCTTTCATGAAGAGTCGGTACAGGACCCCCGCGACAAACGCTCCCTTCGCCCCTCCTCCACTGAATGACAATGCGAGCTTGGACATGGCATGCCTCCTTTACGGTCATTACTTGAGATAATCGAGCACTGCTTGCTTGACGATTGGAAAGAGCATCGAGTCGGGATAGGCTGGTTCTGTTTGCCGTCGATTGAAATGACAGGCAACGTCAGCCTGAATGACATCCTGCACCAATCGTTGGTGTAGGTTCGGCGAACCGACCCTTGTGAACAGCTGTTCTATATCTTTAAAATCGGTAGTTAAATTCAACTCACTCAGCTTTTGAGCTGACCTGAGCAACGGGAGATTTATTGAATCCTTGTTGGCATCTAGCCAGTCCCTTGTGAGTGTCTGGGCCGCTGTTGCGCAATCCACAGGAAGCACGGCAATATCGTTTGGGGGCGGGTCCGGTGGACATTTGAAGTTCACTATCGAGAGAAAGAGTAGAAAACCTGACAGGTATAGCGCGACATCACGTCTCAGAAGAGAGCGTTTGTGTTTCATTGTACTTGTCCCTCCTATTCATTCTATTTTGTTTCTTGTGTGCCGAGTCCTCTCTCGTTCAGGGGGAACGCGTTGGATCCGGTCGGTCTAAGCGGGGAAAGCAATTGTCCTCCAATTACTCATCGTCTTTTCTTTAGGTATTCAAGGCTTCCCAAGTGAAGAAACAAGGGTGTCATCACTCTGATATTGAACCAGCAAATCATACTAATGAGAAGAGAGCCGATGGCAATGGCGAAAACAAGGGCAAGCAATGCGAGCAACACTCCACCGCCAACGCAATCGGCTTTAAAGCAATTGTCCAGTAGTAGCCACCATTGTTGAAGAGACTTCGACAACCAGGCTGTTGCAGGAGTCCACGCAAAATAGACACCGACCGCCAAAGTCAGGATAACGGGCAACAAGATTCGCTTGCGCATTAGCAGGAGCGGTTTGAACAGGTTCTTACCCGCGATGCTGAGTTGTTTCAGATAGTACTTGTTCTCTGTTGTGCAATTGGCAAAATCCTTGATCTTCATGAATTGCCATTCTGCGGGAGTGCCCATAATCCCTTCAGAGTATTTCCTGATGCCATTTGTCAGGAGTTTGTATCCCGCTAAGCAGTAGCCGCTGTACATAAGCGAATAGGCTTCCACTTCAGTGAAGGCGTCCAGATCAGTCCTCACCGCCGACAACCGACGCTGCACGCGTTGGTCCATACCATATGGAAGGGGTTGACGTTGAGTCTCATCGACAGATTGCATTGCCTGCTGTGGCTTCATGTTCTGCACATCTAGTCCGTCCCTGAGGTGGAGGATGAGTCGGTTCTTGACCTCCCCGGCCTCTGAATGGGTCACGAGCGATTCCAGGCCAAGATCTCTTACTCGGTCTTCAAGTATGCTTTTCGCGCGCAGCGCGACGAGAACGAAGAAACTCGCTGGTGATTTCTTGTCTGCCATCTGTCCGCTAGCATCGCTTACGATGATGTCTTGACATTCCTCGTACAGAAGTGGAGCTGCCCCTTGATTGTCATGGACGCCGCCATCGACAAGCTTGGGCGTAACATTTCTGTAGAGATCTGTTAAAGGTAGCGGATGAAAGACCCCTGGGACACACGCCGAAGCTGCGACAGCAATACTCAAAGGAACGTGGCGGTACTTTTCAAGAGCCGCGTCCTTGTACTGGAATGCCTGGAAGATGAAGTTCTTG
>DPLS01000354.1 GCA_003541875.1 Bacteroidota bacterium
CGCTCATGAACAAGGGGCTCGAAGTGATCGAAGCGTTCTGGCTATTCGGCCTTCCCCCAGAGAAGATCGAGGTTGTGATCCATCCCCAGTCAATTATTCACTCCATGGTCGAGTTCGCTGATGGGTCCATCAAGGCGCAACTTGGCATACCGGACATGAAGCTGCCTATCCAATATGCGCTCATGTACCCTGAAAGGCCAGCGGCGGCACATCGGCGGCTCGATTTCGAAACCCTTCGCCAGATGACGTTCCAGAAACCGGATACCGGGAAGTTCCGGTGCCTTGCTCTTGCGTTTCGTGCCCTCGATGCCGGTGGAACGATGCCAGCTGTTTTGAATGCAGCAAACGAGATTGCTGTCCAGTTGTTTCTTGAGCGACGCATTTCCTTCGATACCATTCCTACAATGATTGAAGAAGCAATGGCAGCACATACCACCATTCACAACATGTCGCTACTCGATATTGTGGCCGTCAACAAGGAAACTCGCGAATTCTGTCTACAGGTTGCAGCAGCATAGAAGAAGAGGAAGCGATACATGCAGATACTCGACACGCTGTTTTACTTTGTTATCACGCTCGGCATACTTGTGTTTGTGCATGAGCTGGGACATTTTCTCGCCGCGAAACTCTGCGGCATGCGCGCCGATGTGTTTGCGCTCGGCATGGGCAACCGGCTCTTCGGGTACAACAGGGTGAATGGCTTCTCGCTTTGGAAGCTGGATGAATCGGTGGATCTGGGCAACCATACCGACTACCGTGTCGCCGCCTTCCCGATCGGCGGCTATGTGAAGATTGCCGGAATGATTGATGAAAGCTTCGATACAGACTTCACGGGCAAGTCGCCAGAGCCGTGGGAATTCCGGGCAAAACCCATGTGGCAGCGCATGACTGTCATCTCAGCGGGCGTCATCATGAACATTCTGCTCGCGATCCTGATCTTCTGGGGGATTAATTATACACAGGGTCGCAGCATTCGCAATACAACGGAGATCGGGTACGTTCTTGAAAGAAGTCCGGCGGCAACAGCCGGGTTGATGGTGGGCGATAGGATCCTCTCAATAAATGGAGAGTCTATTGGCCACTGGGATCTTATCCTGGACAAAGCGTATATCGAGAACAGTGGGCAGGACCTCAAAATCACCGTCCTGCGAGATGGCAAAGAAGCAGCACTATTTCTTCCGCGTTCTTCAATACCCGAACCCACCGCCATCTCATTTGGGATCATCCCCGCAATGACCGACGTGGTCATTAACACGGTTGAACACGGGATGCCAGCCGACAAACTCGGTCTCCAACCCAACGATGTGCTTGTCACTCTGAGTGACCGGCCGATCAAGTTCAACCAGATGGTGGTTGATCTGGTAAAAGCTCATGCAAGAAAGGAACTGAAGATTGAATGGAGGCGCGGAACCGACATCATGAGCGGGATGGTGCATCCCACTGACGATGGTCGCATTGGTGTTGGACTGGAGATGCGATACAATGGTCCTATCACGAGGTTGGACTACTCGCTATTCGGAGCACTCCCGCAGGGACTGCAAGACATTGTGAACGTCACCAAACTATCTGTTCAGCAGATATGGCAAATGATCACCGGTAAGATCGCTTTCACCAAGAACATTGGCGGACCGATCAAGATTGCCCAGATTGCGACACAGACTGCCGAGCGTGGTGTTGTTACGTATTTTGGATTTGTCGGACTCCTTAGCATTAGCCTCGCCATACTCAACATTCTGCCTTTCCCTGCACTCGACGGGGGGCATCTTCTCTTCCTGGTCTATGAGGCAATCTTTAGGAGAGAGATCCCTGTGAAGATCAAGCTTGTGCTGCAGCGTGCAGGCGTTGCATTGCTCCTCGTTTTCATGGCTTTTGTCCTCATCAACGATATCATTAACTTCTGACCTCTGGGCGTGTCGTTTTTTCCCTCGCTCCGGTCCCAGGATGTGACGTCGGTCTCTCCGGGCACCCTTCTGTTTGCAATCGTGAGCACAATTCCTTATACTTTCCCCACGCTGATGGGTGTTGGGCCCGTCAGAATGAACACTCTAAAGAGGGGGAATGTATGCGAACAGGATTCCGTTTCATTGCGCTTCAAGCGTTTGCGTTGTTTTGCCTATCGTTCTGTTCCTTTCGCGCTGTCGGTCAATCCCCCGTCGTACTCTCTCATATCGTTGCCTCCGTAAACCAACTTTCCATTGGCGATATTAACTTCAGGAATTCCACCACTCCGAAGTGGCTGTTTACAATCAACATTCAGGTTGTAGGGGGGGGGAGCCTTGAGGTAGAGATGGAGGTATTCGTGAACTTCACGCTGCCCGGTTACGAAAGCCCTCCGGAAGCTCTGAGAATTGCGACAGAGCCTTTCACCGTGAATGGAATGAGATCCGTATCGAACCTTGATTTTGACAGGACAATACCACTCAAGCCGGGAAGCCAGGGGTACTCTCTCGATCCCGAAGCCAGGAGACGGCTGGAAGAAGTTGCTCTGCCAACTGGGCAAATTCCGGCTGGCACATACAGCTTCCGTGTTGTAGTTACCCCCGTTGGCGGCACACTTCACGAACCGGGCGAAACGGGCTTTGAGCTTGGCTTGTCCAATCCAACGATCGTCCAGTTGTTGTCTCCTGCTGATGGTGACCAGTTTGCCAGTCGTTTTCCTCTTTTCCAGTGGTTGTATGATGGCCCCTCTTCTCGAATTTCAGTTTTTGAGAAGTTCCCGGGTCAGGCTTCCCTTGAAGAGGCAGCATCGGGAGTTCCACACTACTCGGCAACGTCAGGAACGAATTCGCTTCAGTATCCTTCTTCCGACACACGGATCCTCGAGCCAGGAAAGACCTACGTATGGTTTGTCGAGGGACTCATTGGTTCGGCGGGAGGAACAACCGTTGTTCGCAAGAGCGATTTGAGATCGTTTGCCGTTGCATCCGTTGGCGCACAATCACTCTCCTCTATTCTTGACGAGCTTGCCCGAATTCTACCTCAGTATCAAGGGCTTTTTGATGACCTTAAGGCACAGGGTTTCACAAACTCCGCGACTCTGCGCCTGAATGGCAGCGTGATTACTCTCTCGGATCTTCAGCGGGTGCTGAATACGTTTCGTCGAAATCCAGACGCTGTAACATCTGTAGAACTAGAGTAGACAAAGGGGGATTTGCATGAACGCAATATTGAGGCTTTGTATTCCCCCCATTCTGACAGGATTCATTCTGCTCGGAAGGGGCGCAGCAGCTCCTCCACCTTCTGCAGGTTCTGTTGCCCTGATCAGTAAGGTCGTGCTTGATGTGACCTGCAAAGAGGCGGGAAGCGATTGGCAAAACGCAAAGAGAGGCCAGACTCTTGCATCGGGCGATAAGGTGAAAACCGGATCGAAATCCGTTGCAATCATCAAGTTCAAAGACAACAGTCTCGTCCGAGTGCGAGAACTTACAGAATTAACAGTGACAGGAGCAATGAATGGCTCCGCGTTTTCGAAGGCGGTGGAAATGAAGAGCGGTGTCGTGGGATTCAACATCAAGAAACAGCAGGCCGGAGAGGAATTCCGGTTCAGCTCTCCAACTTCGGTGGCATCGATTCGGGGAACCGGAGGGTCGTTCTGTTCCTCAACGGTTGCCGATACACTAATAGTAACGGCGGGCCTCGTTGAATTCACCAATAACTCCTCAGACCAGAAGGTGGATGTGCCCGCGGGCTACACTGGTATTTCAAAACCCGATGGCACCATTGCTGTGCGTCCTTCAACGCCAGAGGAACAAGCCGCTGCAGAACAGGCTGCCCGCGTAAGTGAAGAGGACAATAGGCTCGAGTTTGACTTGCGAGACAACAGAGGCAACTCGAAACGGCTTAAGATCGACTATAAGGAATAGTTAAAGATCCTCTGGCACGAGGGAAGCTCTACTGAATGCACACCTTCTTCTTGTTGCCAGGGTGATGTGGTTGGTGTGTGAGGGCCCCGTGGGAATTGCACCTATGGGCCTTCTCTTTATAGACGCATGTTGAAGACATACTCCCCATACAAAGATTCCCTCTCTGGAAAAGAGAGAGGGAACAGGATGTTATTTTCGGCGTTGCTCTCTGTTGTTTTTGCAGCGTCGATCATTGCGCCCGGTGCTGTCGTTTCCCAGGTCTCCACAAAAGTCGCCTCGGTCACCCCATCCTCTGCTGCCCCGAAAATACCAGTTACGCTGCGCGTTGCCCTTCACCAAGGAGAAACAATTGAGAAAGTTTATTTGGCCTACCGTGCCTTTGGATCCGGCGACTATACTAGGGTTGAGATGGACATCGTTGGCAACACCGCCGCCGCGACCCTACCCGCACAGGCTGTTCTTCCACCATTTGTCGAGTATTATATTGTGTTGCTAAATCGCGGCGGCTGGCTGGAATCGTACCCCCTTGGTGAAGGTGTTGACCCCTTTGAGACTCCTCCCGGCAAAACCCTGCAACTCCGCGTAGGTATCGAGGGTGAGTCGGACACACAAATTGTTTTTCTCAGTCCCGATCCCGAAGTCCGTGTTTCTCCAGCAGATGCATTGATATCGGTGTCCCTCCTCCGTGCTGATTCACTCGTGGTGAAGCGTGCGACACAAATCTTGCTGGATGGCGCTGACATCACGGCGGGAGCCGTTATGAGTGACGATATAATCGTCATTGCACCAGAAAACACGGGGGTCACTATCCGGCCCGGTCCGCACCGACTAACGGTTCGACTTTTCAACCGGGAGGGAAGGCTTCATCGCAGCGCTTCGATCACCTTCACAGTTACGGGTGCGAGTGTCTCGATGGCGGAACCAACTGACGCGTGGCGGTATACGACATCTATTCAGCTCGAATCACGTCACGAAGAAATCGGCTCGATGGGGACGTGGTACAACCGCGGCAGTATTCTGTTCGCAGGATCAGGCGGTGACTGGCGATTCAACGGAAATGCCTTTGTCACTTCAGATGAGAAGGCAAATCGCCAACCACAGAATCGATATTATGCCAGTGTTGAGTCGCCCTGGCTTCGCGTTGGCTATGGAGACGCGTATCCCTCGTTTCCCAACCTGATCATGAGCGGGAAACGTGTCCGCGGATTGATATCCACTGTCAGGCTGGATTGGTTTGGTGTGGATCTTGCCCTTGGGAAAACATCTCGTGACATTGAAGGGGCGCTGCTTCAGACCATTGGGAGGGATACCCTCGGGGCAGCTCAGCAAGCGGACCCGAGCGCTGCCTACGCTCCAATTAATGATACAACCTGGGGGAAATTCTCATACGGCACGTTCAGCAGGAGCTTGTTTGTCGTCAGGCCCAGCTTTGGTTCTGGTGAGTTCTGGCAATTCGGTTTTACGTGGCTTAAATCAAAAGACGACGTTGGCAGCATCCGCTATGGAGTGCGTCCGCAGGAGAATATTGTTCTGGGAACCGATTTTGTGGCGCGCTTCGACGAAAGGCGGATCGAAATCTCAGGGCAGGGCGCCTTCAGCGCATTCAACAGCGATATTTCGAGCGGAACCTTTACCGACGCAGACATTGACAGCCTCTTCGAGGACGAGTCGAAGAGAAATGAGGCTCGTGAAGTCCGGGACATCTTGTCGAAATTCATCACCGTCAATGAAAACCTTACTCCTCTTTCACTCAAGAAACTCGCGACGGCTGCCTGCGATGCGTCTCTCACGTTGAACTACTTTGACAATGCCCTCAAGTTTGCCTACCTCTTCAGGGGAAGCGACTACAGCTCTCTCGGACAGACATTTCTCCGCAAGGATATTCAAGGAATTACCGTTACCGACAGGATTCGCCTTGCAGAAAATCGCGTATTCGCGACAGCCGGGATAGAGATGCTCAAAGACAACACAAGCAAATCAAAGATTGCGACGACCTCATTCACGAACTTCAACATCGCTGTAAGTTACTTCCCCGATACAGAGTATCCAAGTGCAACCCTGGGATATGGTCTTTTTTCCAGCAAGAACTACCTCGATGGAAAAGCTGTTTATGCC
>DPLS01000133.1 GCA_003541875.1 Bacteroidota bacterium
GATTTGCCTCCTGCCTCGTCTTCAGCCAGCAAGTCTCCCCAGATCTGAGACGCTTGAACCGGTTCATAATCGGCCTTGGCCATTGTTTCAAAGCCGATCTCATCCGCTTCCCGTTCCTGGTCTCGCGAATAAGCAAATATAGCCCCTAGAGCCGCGAGCTGGGCCACGCTTCCAACAAAGCCGACACCGGCGGCTGCCGTGGCAAGGGAAAAGAAAGCCAGTGCGCTCGAAGTGTTTCTCACGGTTCGCCACTGCTGAAGAGTGTGACGCCGCACGTAGTGGGCCATTTCATGGCCGAGGACGTATGCCAATTGCGCCTCATTTTCAGCCCTCAGCATCAGGCCGGTCCACACTTGCATGCAGCCGTTGGGGGCCATGGATGCGTTGAAGTGCGGGGTGTCAACGATGTAAATCCTGATGTCCTGGCAACGGACAGGATCGATGTTGCAGACGATCTGCCGTAGGTAGGTGTTGAGCGCCGGATCGGTCACCAAGCGGCCTGATGTCTTGAGCCTGCTCTCAATGCGATCCATGTACATCCAAAGACCTGCTTCGTCGGATGATATATCGGGCCTTTGACTGGGGTGAATATCGTCCGGGGCTCCTGGCGTACCCCTGGGAGTTGCGCAGGAGAGACAGAATGCACAAAGAAGAAGGAAAACAACAATGATCTTGACTCGCTTCATAAGGGGTTGTTCACCAGAAGTTCTTGAATAGCTTTTTCGGCTGCTTCAGGAGTCCGCAGGTCCCCGACTGGACTCACAAGACGATTGAACCACACAATCTGACCTGTTTGGAGATCGACGAGAGAAGCAAACCCGAGTTGCACTCCTCCCTGAATGCCAACACCGAAGAGTGCTGCTGCAACCATGAGCGCAGCCCGGCCCGGGCTTGTGTAGCTGTCCCTCAAATAGACAAACAGGGCATAATCCGCTCCCGTATCTTCTTTGAGAGTTCTAACGCACTCACCCAAGCCCCAGTCGAAACAACCTTGCTTCGTCGGGAGTTCATAGATCGGGATGTACTTGTGGATTAGCACGGTCTGTCCCACAACTTCATGGAGCTTCAGGATTTGCTCCTGAGTGTGCATCTTGGCCGGAGCATTGGCAGGCAGCTGATGAGGAATCAGCTTGTCACCCGTCTTCTGCAAGCTCTCAGCGAGTTTCTTCCCTACATTTGCTTTTGCAGCTTCAGTCCAGTCCGCTCTAGGCTCCTCCAACCCTCCCGCAGTCAACTCAAAAAGAATGATGTCCGGTTCAATCAGCAGGACATTGGTCGACGCTGGAGGTGTCGCACAATGATCGCCGCGCTGAGAAGAAGCGGTCGCACAGCCCCCGCAAGCGATCAAGACGGCGAGGACAAGCAAAAGAACCATGGCCCGAGAAGGCACTACAAGCAATTTTTTGTCCATGTGGCTACCTCGCTTTCTTGAAAGAGGTGGATGAACAGAGCAGAAAGAAACCCTATTTCTCGGAAACAACAAGCTCTGGACCTCTGAATTTGCCCGGGTGACGGCTTCGAGCAGTCCATATGAAACCGTCACCTCGGATTCTCTCAAACTCAGTACGAAATCCCCATCTTCGCAAGATTTTTCGAAACGAAGGGGATAGTTCGCTCCACTGCCCTCAGATAGTCACCGTCTTCGCACAATGTGATTGCAATTTCGATTAAAGCGTCGGCTACCGGCTTCAAATCATCTATTTCCGTTCCATTGGGAAGGCTAACTCCATAGGAGGCAAGAAAAGCGGGAGCGAGATCCACCAGTTGCTCGACGATCAGCTCTTTCGCTACATCCGGTTCCTGGGCCAAAGCAAGGCCATAAGAGACCATGTTTCTTCGAAATTCGTTTTCAGCCGACCGGATCGTTCTGACTGCGGTAGCGTGATTGAGGCCAAATTCCTTCGCGAACCCCCTTGCGTACGACTTGACTAGGAGATCTGGAAATTCACGTGCGCGGGTCAAGGCTGCCGCAGAGATCTTACCGCCGAGGCTCCGATCGTGTCGGGCGAGAAGAAGATCGACCGCACTTTCCACGAAGGTATGACACAGTTCGTAACCAGCAACAAGGACCAAATCATCTTGAACCAATCCAAGCTTCATCAGAGAATCTTTCACCACCTGGATCTTTGACATCTCCACGGCATTCGCGATGACCCAGCCAGTTGGTTTCGTCTCTAATTTGTAATCATAAGAGCCGTGGGCAGTTAAATCCGCACCACTCATCCCGTTGTGGCTTACAAAACCAAAAACAACGGCTTTTTCCAAAATCGTATGTGCCTCTTTCCACAGTGCAAGGTAGTTGTCATAGTGCGTTTGCGTGTAGAGGTATTCAAGCCAATCGGGGTTCCCAAAGAGGTAATTGAAAACATCCGGTGCCATCCCGCCGTAAATCTCGTTGAGATTTCTTAGCGGACCCTGCTTGCCAAGGCGGTCGTCGATGTATGCGTGCGTCGCAGACCCCCAAGCAAACGCCTGGCTCGCGAAAATGAATGTTGCGAGAATGACTCCAATAGCAATTGCCAGCAGCTTTTTCCCATATCCTCTTTTCATAGCTCCCTCCTTTGTTTTGAAGGTTAATCTCTATGGGTCTAATAGCCCGCAGCTTGCTGCGGCTTCGTCATTCCCGC
>DPLS01000190.1 GCA_003541875.1 Bacteroidota bacterium
GGCGACAGGATCTTCGGGACGGAGTGAGCGATCCACACATCCTTCCCGTGCAATTGATATGCGATGGAGACGTAATGGGGACGAGAAATAGCGGGTGGTGCAGGTGTACTTTCTTGAAGGCCTTCCTCCTTTCACTCATCATATTGCCGGCTCAGGCTCAGTGGCTGCAACAGAATTCAGGAACGACTGCAACGTTGTGGTCTGTTCATTTTGAGCACAATCTAACTGGCTGGGCGGTATTCAACAACACCGTGTTGAAGACAACCAATGGCGGAAGCACATGGCAAGCATCTTCTGCTTGCAGTGCATGTACCATGACCGGTATCTACTTTGTGGGCTCTGACTCTGGGTGGGCGGTTGGAGCATCTGATTCTGGTTCAGCAATCTGGCGGACCTCAGACGGGGGCGACACATGGATACGTAACGATCCGCATATTGGCAGTTTCATGTCCGGAGTTTTCTTTGCGAATACTAAGGTTGGTTGGGCATTTGGTCAATCGGGGTTCTACAATGGGAAGATCTTGAAAACGACGAACGGCGGAGTAATTTGGATGGAACAGAACGTCAGCTCAAACGGGTATCTTCTCTCCGGCTACTTCGTTGATTCTCTTGATGGATGGGCAGTGGGTTACCACTCGCTTTTTAGAACTACAAACGGTGGAGAGATTTGGGAGGAACAAGACACGGCATTCACTCATCCGTCTGCCTTGCCTATAAGTTCGATTTGGTTTGTTGACAAAGAAAATGGTTGGTACGTTGGAGGTATTTCGGAGGTAACAGTAATCGCAAGAACCACGAACGCAGGAAAGGATTGGACACATCAAGTCTTTGATCCTCCTCCTCCGAGTTTTTTCGTCAGCCGGTTGAATTGGGTTCAGTTTGTCAATCCAAGCAAGGGTTGGGCTGTCGGCAGAAGGTACTTTTCACCCCGCGCCTTCATCGCCGCAACATCGGACGGAGGAGACACATGGCACGAACAAGATGTGGGAAATTCCTCTTCGATTCAACAACTCGAGTCAGTTTGTTTCGTCGACAGTCTTCATGGTTGGGCAGTAGGGGAGAATGGAACAACCCTTGCCACGACAAATGGCGGTTTGACGTTTGTCTCAAAGTCTCCCGAATTGCCAAGTGCGTTCCTCCTGAAGCAGAACTACCCCAATCCTTTTAATTCCACAACAAACTTCGTGTTCGATATTCCAACTGCAGGAAACGTAACGCTCAAAGTGTTTGACGTTCTCGGAAGGGAGATAGCAGCACTGGTGAATGAGAAAAGAGAAGCAGGGGCGCATGAGGTCACTTGGGATGCCGGGGGACTATCAAGCGGAGTGTACTGCTACCGACTGCAGGCCGGTGGGTTCACGAACGTGAGGAAGATGGTGGTACTCAAGTAGATCGTTGGAGTTCCATCTAATCGACAAAGCGGGCGACCTCAAAAGTCGCCCGTGGTTATTCCAGTACCTTCATGGTCTCCGATGCAAGGTGACGCAGAACTGCCTCTTCTTGACATTCCCCGCCAAAGCACCTATATTTTTTGCAGGAAGGCGACAGTTCGGACCAGCATGAACTGATTCGCTTGTCGATGTGTTGTGAAGAGTAGTAGGATGAAGCGCTCGGACGGCAATGACAAATCCCAAGTTTAAGAAGAAGTTAGACGACCTGTTGCTCATCTGCGTGAAGAACCTCCGCAAGGTGGATGAGAACCTCATTCGCCGGGCGTTTGAATTCGGCTTCAACGCACACCGCCACGACATCCGCGCGTCAGGCGAGCCATTCTTCGATCATCCCTACGAAGTTGCCAAGATCGTTGCTACCGAAATTCCTTTGGATGATGTCTCCGTTGCAAGTGCTCTCCTCCACGATGTTGCTGAAGACACAGACTACCAGATCACAGATATCCGCGCTGAATTCGGTGACGCTATCGCCAATATTGTTGACGGTGCGACAAAGATCTCCGATATCTTCAAGAGTCATGAGGTGACGCAGGCGGAAAGCTATCGGAAGATGCTGCTGTCAATGGTCAACGATATTCGCGTCATGCTTGTCAAGTTCGCCGACCGGCTGCACAACATGCGTACGTTGGAGTATCTTCCCGCTGACAAGCAAAAACGAATGGCCAGAGAGACACTCGATATCTATGCACCGTTTGCCAACCGTTTTGGTCTGGCCAATATCAGATGGGAACTTGAAGATCTTTCCTTCAAATCCCTCAACAGGGAAGCGTACGACATGCTGGTCCGTGACATCAAATCACGGAGGAAAGAACGCGAGCACTACATCAGGAAGTTCTCGGAACCAATCGAGAAGCGGTTGAAGTCAGGAGGATTCAAGTTTGAGATTGGCGGGCGTCCCAAACATCTCTACAGCATTTACAACAAGATGGTGAAGCGCACCAAGGGTCTTGACGAGATCTATGATCTCTTTGCTGTGCGCATCATTCTCGATACCACGAACAACAACGATTGCTTTGCTGTCTACGGAAACGTAGCGGATATTTATACGCCCAACCCGGAGCGATTCAAGAACTATATCTCGGTACCCAAGAAGAATGGCTACCAGTCGATTCATACGACCGTCTTTGGACCGGAAGGGAAGATGGTGGAGGTACAGATTAGAACTCGCGGCATGCACGAAGTAGCTGAGCGCGGTGTTGCCGCTCACTGGATGTACAAGGAGAAGACTGCCAAAATCGATGCGGAGCTTTCCAACTGGGTCAACTGGGTTCGAGAGGTGTTTGAGACGGCGGTGGATGGCCAGGTTCCGACGCAACAGTTGATGGAAAGTTTCAAGCTGAACTTGTATCAGGAAGAGATCTACGTGTTCACACCAAAAGGCGAACTGCGGATTCTTCCCACGGGGGCCACGCCGATTGATTTTGCTTATGAAGTGCATTCCAAGGTGGGCGATCATTGTCTTGCCGCAAAGGTCAACGGCCGCATTGTTCAGCTCGACACGCAATTGAGAAGCGGTGATCAAGTGGAGATCATAACCTCAAAGAACCAGACTCCCAGTCCGGACTGGGAAAAGCTCTGCGTGACCCACAAGGCGAAATCCCACATCCGTCGGTGGATACGTGAGGATCAGCGAAAGGCGATAGACGAGGGGCGTGAACTGTGGGAGAAAAAGACCAAGAAAGCCAAACTCAGCATCAACGAAGATGACTTGACGAAGTTCCTTGCTGAGAAACGTCTAGAGAACGTCGGCATGTTCTATCTCGGTATCCGTCGTGAAAAGATCGATGCTGATGAAATTATCAAGATGATTCAGGATGAGCAGAAGCATCCTGCTGCAGTTGTGACGGAAGAAGGAAAGATAGAAGGGCTCTTTAACAAGTTTGTCTCCTCCGCTCGAGGCATTGCCGGCGGGATTGTGCTTGAGGGGAAACAAGAAAACTACATGCACAACTATGCAAAGTGCTGCAATCCCATCCCGGGAGATGAAGTTGTTGGGTTCGTCACGACGGGGGAAGGGATCAAAATCCATCGCAAGACCTGTCGGAACATTCGGCTTATGATAGGGATGGACGCAAAGCGAATCGTAGAAGTAGGCTGGCCCTCCGAAAATGGATCCACGTTTGTGGCAGGAATGCGGATCTCGGGAGAAGACAGGCCGGGGATGCTGAGCGACGTCACGCACGCAATTTCGACATACATGAACACGAATATCAGAAGTGTGAATCTCGATTCCGAAGATGCACTTTTCCAGGGTACGTTCATACTCTATGTAAAGGATACAGAGCACCTCGCTCGCATTCTTGATCGCATCAGGAAGGTCAAAGGTGTGGTACGAGCAGAACGATTCGAAGAGTAGGCAGACCGAAC
>DPLS01000076.1:0-459 GCA_003541875.1 Bacteroidota bacterium
GCCCACGATCGTACCAGTGTTCGCATCGGTGAACGCGACACCGAGGAGGGACTCTGATGTACCGCTCGTTTGCGTTGTCCAACTTGCGCCGCCATTGGTCGTCCGTCCGATCCATCCAAATTCTCCAACGACCGTACCGGTGTTTGCGTCAACGAACTTGCAAGCGTGGTAGTGCTGGCCGACAGCCGGCGCCGCGTTTGTCCATGTCAGTCCGCCATCTGTTGTCCGAAGAACTGTATTGGATTCTCCCGCAGCCCAGCCCGTCGTGGCGTCGACAAACGAGACTGCCCAGATGTTTTCCGTTGTCCCACTTGGCCGGAGTGTCCAGGTCGCGCCGCCATTGGTCGAGCGAACGATCGTCCCGTAATATCCAACTGCAACAATCGTGTTGGCATCAGCATACGCGACACCGATGAGGAGATTTGCTTGTGGCAGCGGGTTCTGCCAGAACCAGCCTGA
>DPLS01000076.1:761-1168 GCA_003541875.1 Bacteroidota bacterium
GCAAATAGCACTAGAGAAAATAACGGCATGTCCGTTTTCATAATGGTCCCATGTGTTGATGAAGATTGATCAGGCAATTGCGCTTACACGTCTCGGCAAATAACGCGACACCGTAGTGAACTATAACATTCCATTCTCGTGAACGAAGGTATTGAGCGAGTGTCTTTCATATCAGATTTTTTCAGCGTCGTTATTTGCCGTGTTTGCTGCAGTTGCCCCTCTATCTGAGCAAAAGTAACTTTTTTGATTCGTCGAATGAATCGGCTTGAAGCCGATAAAAATAGACTCCACTTGGAAATCCTGCAGCATCCCACTGTACCGTGTGCATCCCTGGCTGCTGCACACCGTTGACCAAGATTGCGAGTTCATGGCCAAGCACATCGAACACCTTGAGCGACACCATTGAC
>DPLS01000076.1:1461-3855 GCA_003541875.1 Bacteroidota bacterium
TTGAACGGATTGGGGTAATTCTGCTTCAATGAAAATGTTTCAGGTTGAAGAGATGGTTGACTCTCCACGCCGGTTACTTGAGATAACGAACGACGCCACACGTTTGCATTGTTCGTTCCGGCAAAAATGTACTGGCCGTCCGCGCCCAAGGACATCACATAATACGCCGAACTTGAAAAACCATCGTTGATCTGTCCCCAGGTGCTTCCATAGTTTGCAGAGCGCCAAACTCCATCACCAAAACTCCCGACGAAGATGGTTGAACCTACCGTCAGGATGGATGTAACCCAGGCGTCAGGCTTTGAAAGGGCCCAGTTCTCTCCGTTGTCAGAGGATATGAAGACGCCTCCCGTTGATCCCCCGCTTGTGCCCGCAATCAGATATGCACCCACACTCTTCAGAGCAGTTACATTCGTGTTCGTCAATCCTGTGCTCTTTGGTACCCAGGTAGAACCATTGAGTTTGTATACGCCACTATTTGCTCCAGCGAAAATATCTCCGTTCTTTTCCAGCATGGCCCGGACGACTGTAAACTCACCGGATACCAACCCACTGTGCCATGGTATCCAGGTGGATAAGGGATAGTATTGAGGCAAAAGATATATTCCTCTTTCAGTCCCGGCCCAGAATTCGGAATTGTTCTTTGTGATTGAATTGATATGGGCTAAGTTGGGCATCTGCACCAAATCTGTAGGGAAGCCCGTCCAAGTACTTCCGTAGTCTGACGACATGGAAATCCTCCCATTCATCGTCCCCGCGACCACGTTGAATGGATAGGACGTTACAGAGAAGAGAGCACGAATATTAGTATATGGTAGTCCGCCGCCAGTATTCGCCCAAGTGCCCCCATGGTTCGTGGAGCGTACCAACCCGCCATCGGTTCCTGCAAGGATATTTGAATCGGTAACGGTAAAACATTGGATGGCTCTGCTTGGTGGTCCGCCGGTATTCGTCCATTGAGCACTACTACGTTGGCAAAATAAGACGGCTGCAACAATGTGTAGACACACTAGCAATCTCATGTGGTACTCCCTTTTGTTGGTGGGTAAAGTTTGTTTGTTAAGACCGAAGGTTCAATGATAGGAGAAATTTCGTGGTGAAATACGAACGAAGGGGAGTGCTTGAGATGTTGCTGCGTGTGGGAAATCGGAGAAGAGCTTCTCGGTGCATAGAGGTTCACAGGCAAGGTTTCCAGTCGAAAACGCCGAGAATCTATTGTGAAAAAGAACAGGAACTACCCTTACATAATAGCAGATTAGTTTGCCTTGTCAAGGGCAAACTTCGAGTTTGTTCAAAGCCTGATCGGAGTGCTGCATAAGACAACACCCGGCGTCATCAAAGGACGATTCCGGAAGAGATACTACAGTTCATTCCGTCTCAGTTTTCCCGCCAAGCGTAGAGTGTGTACCTTCCCGACGAAGGATAGTACTTCGGCGGATTCTTCGCGAGCCTCTCATCATATCTGAAGTTCTTGTTGTAACCGTGTTGCAGCCCACCCCCGACGACTTTCCCGATCTCGCCGCGATAGTATTGTGCCATGGCCCCGAGGGTCCTTAATATGCCGCGCGGGGCAAAGCTTTTGGCGTCCTGAACGTTGAACTCTCCCTTGAGGGAGAAGATGGAGGCGTCGACTATCCTGTTCTGATAGGCTGCCGGATTGCTGCCGTCATAGGTTACGGTGAGATCATGTTCAGCATACACGCCCAGCTTGTCTGTTGACGCCGGGTTTGTCTCGGGATTCGTTTTGTATCGGATATCGCCTGTGATAAGGACGTTGCCCCCGCCCACAATTGGTGCTGACACTGCTCCGATTGCCAGGTCGCCAACTACGGTCCCCTCGACGGAGAGGTTTCCACCAATGACAGCAAATGCTCCGTTCTTCGTCAAGCAAGTTACAGAAGCAAACGTTGAATCATATCCTGTGGATGGGACTCTGAGTCGGATTGACCCGGATGCGTCGAACGTTAGAATGGCATTCGCGCCGTTGACGGCGCGTCCGTTGACAGGATCAGTCGCGGCGCCGATGAATCCATTCATGTTTGCCGGGTATGGTATCGTGATGCCCCATTCGGTTCCACCCTTGAAGACCCCATCATTCTTTTTCGGCACTGCCGATGCCCACGCTGTGGCTTTCTTCATAAACACGGGACTGCCGTTGATGTTAAACTTATCGTTTGTGTGTGCAGGTCCGAACGCAGTATCGCCGGTTGACCAGCTCGTAATCTGCCCCCCTTTGTTTGCTTCCTGGTTGGTCAGCCAGGCATATTTCGCGAGGCTCTCATTTCGCAATTCGGCAATCACAGTGTCGGCATACGTGCTGGGACCAATTGCCATCCTCCCGATGGACGTGACAAACTTCTTGTTTCCTGCTTCGGCGAAGGTGACCTTCAACGT
>DPLS01000286.1 GCA_003541875.1 Bacteroidota bacterium
GTGCCACGTCTGCGGCCTTCACCACTTCGAGACGTGCGGTGGGCTTGCCGTTTGGATCGAGAACGCCAAGTCCTTGAAGAATCGTCGCACGATCGGCAGCCCATTGTTTGTCCTCAGGCATCGGCATGCGGACCGCAAGGAATCCCCACGAGGTCTGCACATTGTGATCGCCTTCCTGCATGTGACATGTCTGGCAGGTTGGCGCCGCAGTTGAATCCGGCAGCATGCCGGTTTGTTTCAACAATGCCCTCACGCCATGTTTCGAGGCGGAGTACATTTCCCATTGAGGATGATCGAATCCCATGTGACACGTCTGGCAGGCTTGAGGCTGTTTCGCTTCCTGCACGGAGAACGTATGCCGCGTATGGCATGCGTCGCAGGAAGCGCGACCGAAACCTGAACCCTGTTGTGCAAGGTCCTTGAGGTCTGCTTCGCTCTTCAACCCGATCTTGTGACATCCGCCGCATCCTTTCATTCCTTGCATCATCGCGACGGGTTGCGCGTGGGCGCTGGGCATCGCATTCATGGCTGCCCATGCTGCAGCGTGCTTGCTCTGCTTGAACTGTCCGACCTGCTTATCGTGACACTGGCCGCAGGTCTCAGGGGTCGGAATAAGGACGTTGGCGACATCCGTTGCTGACGTATGCTTGTCACCGTGGCACACGCTGCACTCGACATCGTTTTTGCTATGCTTGCTGATCTGCCAATCAGTGACAATGCCTGGCGTGATCTTCTTATGACAATCTATGCACGTATCTGCGGGCAATTGCGCCACAGATACGACGGTTGCAACGAGGACAACAAGGATACGCTTCATAGCTCCTCCGGCTGTTGTAGGGGATGATTGAAATAGAAAGGATGAGTATGGAACGGGCGTTCCCGTTCGTAACTCCAAAAGACTACAGACATTTATGTAAGAGAACGGGATGTGCTGCAATGTGCAGCACGAGAAGAATGGTGATTACAGACTAGATCTTTCAAAGATACCAATAGCAAGTAGAAAGTCAAACTGCTGTTGCATGAAAAATGATACTTGTAGATTGTTGGGGATACTTCCTCGCATGAGTCAAGAGCGATCCAGTGGCGGACGCTTCCACTCTCGCTGAATCTTCTCAAACACCCCTTCCACACTGGCGTACACTTCTTCGTTCGAGAAGCACAAGACTTTGAGGGATCCACCTACTGAGGAAATAAATGAGAATCTCGGGATAGTTCAACCGCCAAGGCGATGGTACAGAGCCCAGTCAATAAAAAGGCGGCCAGTTCGCACTGGCCGCCTCCATGACATTCCATCGTAGGGTTACGCTGGAACTCCCCCTGCCATTACTTCAACACCATACTCATACCCCTTTTCAAACGCCTTCACATTCAACTCCTCCGTTCCCTTGGGCACTGAAGCCAGCACTGCTTGCCCCATCGCTTTCTTGCCAACAACATTCGTAACCGCAGTGAGGAAACCCATCATCACGATGTTGACCACAAGCTTCTTCCCCAATTCTTCAGCAAATCGTGTGGCAGGGATGGAGAAATGCTTGACATCCTTCCTGAGATTGTGAGGCTGCACCAACTCTTCCTCGGTAATCAACACACCGCCGGATGCAAGTTCAGGAGTGAACTTCGTGTACGCCTCTTGCGACATGACAATCATGATCTCCGGCGAGACGATATACGGATACGCGATCGGCTCCGCCGAAACGATGACTTGAGCACTACAGGCACTTCCGCGCGCCTCCGGCCCAAACGCTTGAATCATTGTCGAGTGCTTATTGTCATAGATTGAAGCCGCCCGACCGACAATGTAGCCACTAAGAATAACCCCCTGACCGCCGAACCCACCAATCTTGATTTCAACTCTTGCCATAGTCTAACCTTTGTACGGAATGTAGTCTTCGCCAAGCTTCTGCTGATAGAACTCATTCATCGCATCGAGATACGTCGGACGCTCCTTGTCCACGAACTTCCCGACAACGATTTTGCCCTGGAACTCAAGTGGAATCGTCTTGGTATCGGCACCGTTCCGAATCTCACTATTGTCCTTGTAGTAGATCATCTGATCCAACCCGTCACCGATCTTGTTTCTCCGGCTGTACAATGTTGGGCACGGCGCCAGAACTTCCACGAACGAGAATCCTTTCTTCGCAAGCGCCTCTTTGATCGCCTTTGTAAGATGTCGAACATGGAACGCCGTCCAACGCGCAACGTACACCGCCCCACACGACTCGGCTAGGTACGGCAGGTTAAACGATTGTTCATAGTTGCCGTATGGCGTTGTCGATGCTGTGGCGCTGAGTGGCGTAGTTGGTGCCACCTGACCGCCTGTCATTCCATACGTGAAGTTGTTGATGAGAATGACCGTCATGTCGACGTTACGGCGGGCTGCATGGATGAAGTGGTTCCCACCAATTGCCGTCAGGTCCCCATCACCACTGTAGACAATGACCTTCAACTCAGGATTCGCGAGTTTCAGACCTGTTGCGAAGGGAATTGCTCTTCCATGCGTTGTGTGAAAAGAGTCCAGGTTGATGTACCCGGCAACACGGCCGGTGCATCCGATCCCCGACACAACTGACACCTTCTGCAGATCAAGACCACTGGTCTCAAGCGCGTGCGCAAAGCAATTGACGGTCGTTCCAATTCCGCATCCGGGACACCATATATGCGGCATACGCTCCATCCTCAGGAACGACTCAACCGTATTTACCGGTACGCTCTCTTCAATCTCAAAGAGTTCTTCTGCCATGGTCTATTACCCCTTTGCGCTCTTCTTGATAACGTTGTAGATATCCTTCGGATTGTGGACGGTGCCACCCGGATGACCAACTAGTTCCACGCGGGCTTTTCCGGCCACACACCTTTCAACCTCAAGAACCATTTGCCCGAGATTCAGCTCCGGAACCACAAATGCCCTCACCCTGGAAGCAAGCTCTCGAATCCTCTCTTCAGGGAACGGCCACACCACAACCAGGCGGAGATGCCCGACCTTCATCCCTTCCTTGCGAGCCTGTTCGATTGCAGGGATGGACGTCCGTGAGGTAATTCCAAAAGTGACCACAACCACTTCAGCACCATCAACTTGGTCTTCGACATACTCAACAATCTTCGGCGCATTGTGTTTGATCTTATTGACGAGGCGTGGTATCAACTTCTCCTGAGTGGGCACTGTCATGGAAGGATAGCCACGCTCGTCGTGTGTCAGTCCCGTAACGTGGATATTGTATCCATCTCCTGCTTTCACCATCATTGGAACCAGATCACCATTAGTCTTGTAGGGCAAATAATCTGCTTTGGGTCCCTCATAGAACTTGCGTGGCACTATCTCAATCTGGTCTGCGGGAGGAATAACGACACGCTCGGTCATGTGCCCCACGCATTCATCCATCATGAACATCACAGGCACACGATACTGCTCCGAGAGATTGAACGCCTTGATGGTCAGATCGAAACACTCCTGCGGGGAATTCGGTGAAAGGGCGATGATCCCGTAGTCGCCGTGGGAACCCCACCGCGCTTGCATCATGTCTCCTTGAGCAGGCTGCGTCGGCAATCCGGTTGACGGCCCAGCACGTTGAACATCCACAAACACGCACGGCGTCTCTGTCATAGCTGCAAGTCCGATATGCTCCATCATCAACGAGAACCCCGGGCCGGAAGTCACGGTCATCGCCTTCTTTCCTCCCCACACCGCACCTTGAATCGCAATCGAGGAAGCAATCTCGTCTTCCATCTGAATGAACATTCCACCGACATATGGGAATCTGGAAGCGATGCGTTCAACGACTTCCGTCGATGGCGTGATGGGATATCCGGCAACAAAGCGGCACCCTGCAGCAATAGCTCCTTCAGAGCACGAGTGGTCACCATCGAGAAAGTGGGAACCCGTCAAAACGCCTTTTGGATCTGCTTTCACGTAAGACTCCTATTGCTTCTTCTTTCTGTTGATAAATCCATAGATCGCAAAATCGGGACAGAGCAATCCACAAATATTACATCCGTTGCAGAGTTCTTGAGAGACCAGAACCGGTGGGTGGTACCCCTTTGCATTGTACTGTTCGGAGAACTTCAGTGCTTCGGTGGGGCAGAACTCGATGCAGAACCCGCACCCCTTGCAGCGCTCCACGGTGATCACGAGCGACCCGATGCCTTTCTTCTGTTCCGGCGCTTTCTTCTGTTCGGTTGTTGCCATGCATGTATCCTGGAATTGAGAAATGGCCAATTACGATTCTTCTATCACAACTTGGGCCAAGAATGAGCCGTCAAATCCGTGGGAATTCTACAGTTGCATCAGCAAGCGAGTTCCAAGAATGAAAAAGTGGGAGGAGAATTTCTTGAATCTGAAAAAGTGCTGTTGAGGAAGTAACCACAGGTAGGGTCTGCTCGATCAGCTAGATGAAGGAACCGGATGCTGCAGAGCGGTATCCCCGGTGAAAAAGAAACGCCGAGGGTAAGACCCTCGGCGTCCAGAATCCAGTCTCAAAACATGTCGCTAGTTCGGCAGTCTCGGCCATCGCTTGGCGATCTCATGATACGTCATCGCCGCTGCAGAGAGCTTCAGAATGTCCCACCACGAGAAGATCAGGAAGCCGGCCGTAAATGCCTCGCTCCAGTTCTTGAAGACAACCGCGTACAACTGAACTGTTCCGACGACAAATATGACGGTCATACCACAGGCCATGGAGATGAGTGACCACGACAACGACCGCCGGACCTGAACAAGATATCCGACAACGACGGCAGCGATTGGAAATGAAAGCAGGTAACCTCCGGTCGGTCCCTGCAACCATGCAATTCCGAAACCACCCATCGAGAAAACTGGCGCGCCAAGAATGCCCAACGCAAGATAAATAATTTGGCTCATCGCTCCGTTACGCGCGCCGAGAAATGCGCCCGAGAGGAGGATGAACATGGTCTGCAATGTGTACGGA
>DPLS01000044.1 GCA_003541875.1 Bacteroidota bacterium
CGAGAAGAGAGGGTCCATGCGTTTTCAGCGATGTGCAGCGCTCTGGGTATCATGTTCACCTATCTCGTGATTGTCCGTGTTATCTTGGACTTCAAAGGGGTTCCCCAGAAACTCCTCGAAAAGGTGACGGTGTACGGCGCGGGTGCTATTGGGGCGCTCTCGTTGGCATTCAATACTACATACTGGGACAATTCCATCGAGGCGGAGGTGTACGGCGTGAGTATGCTTTTCCTCGCGGCCATCATGTGGCTTGGGATGCGGTGGCAGGAGAGGGCCGACAACGTGGGCAACGAAAAGTATCTTATGTTCGCGGCGTACCTTATTGGGCTTTCGCTTGGCGTGCACTTGCTTGCGTTGCTCACCATCTTCCCCGTGTTGATGATTGTGTATTTCAAGAAGTATGAGTTTTCCTGGAACAGCTTCATGAAATTTGGTTTCATTGCCGTCGGCGCGTTCATAGTGGTCTATCCGGGCATAGTGAAATACCTTCCCGGCATGATGGATGGAGAATGGGGGGGGACGAAGAGTGATGTCATTGGCTATCTTCCATGGATCATCATCGCCACGATCTGCTACTTCGTGTACGACTCGTATATGAAGAAGAGGAAGATGCTCCACCTCGCACTCATGTCTATCGTACTCATCTTCCTCGGGTATACCACCTACACCGGTGTGCTGATCCGCTCGAATGCCAACCCACCGATGAACGAGAACGATCCTAGCAATCTTGCCAGGTTGACTTCCTATCTCGGGCGTGAACAATATGGAAACTCACCTCTGATCATGCCACGTCGGTGGAGTCAGGAGCCGCACCAGCAAGGGATATACACCAAGTACTCGAGCGAGATGGATTATATGATGCGTTACCAGCTTAACCATATGTTCTTCCGCTACATCGGCTGGAATTACATTGGCCAGGCCGGTGACGAGCAAGACAGTGGTGTCGATTGGAAGGAAACATTTGGCATCCCATTCCTTCTCGGTTTGTTCGGGTTGTGGTATCAGATCAAGAAGGATTGGAAGATGGGTCTGGTGTTCATTACGATGTTCATAATTCTCGGTCCCGTTCTGGCACTGTATCAGAACCAGCAGGAGCCCCAGCCGCGCGAACGCGACTACTTCTACGTGGGGGCCATGTATGTCTTCTCGCTCTGGATTGCCATCGGAGTGGTTGGACTGATCGACTACATCAAACAATGGATCACGTCGGAATCGACGGCGACATATGCCTCCTATGCTGCTGTTGGTTTGTTCGCTGTTGCAGTCCCCATCAATCTTGCTCGCGTCAATTGGGTGGATCACGACCGCTCGGGCAATTATGTCGCATGGGACTATTCATACAACATCCTGCAGACGTGCGAGAAGGATGCCATTCTCTTCACGAATGGCGATAACGATACCTTCCCGTTGTGGTATCTCCAGGACGTCGAAGGTATTCGTCGAGATGTGAGGATCGTGAACCTGAGTCTTGTGAACACATCCTGGTACATCCAGCAGATGAAGAACAAGCCGTACTATGCCGAAGCGATCGCTGTTCCCATCAGCCTGACGAACGCGCAGATTGACCGCATCCAACCGATGGCGTGGGAGAACCGGCAGATGGATCTTCCTGTCCCGAACGAAGCGATTGAGAAATACGGTGTCACAGACACAGCGGTTATACGGTCAGGGAAGATCACGTTCACGTTCAAACCGACACTTGATCTTGGGAACGTCAAGGCGATCCGAGTGCAGGACCGAATAGTGCAGGATATTATCTATACCAATCTCTGGAAGCGACCAATCTATTTTGCCGTCACCGTGTCGCCCGACAGCAAGATCGGTCTCGATGAGTACCTTTGGTTCCATGGTCTTGCGTGGCGTCTTGAGCCTCGACGCATCTCGGATCAGGATAAGGCATTGGATGCAAACATCCTTGAAGCAAATTTGAACAAGGAACCAAACGGATTCTCAACCACACCGCAGTACGGCTACAAGTGGCGTAACATTGCAAATCCAAAGGTGTACTTCGACGAGAACACGTCAAGGTTGATGATCAACTATCGATCGGCGTTCATACGGCTGGCACTCTATCATGCGAACGTCACCAAGGACAATGCAAAAGCGCTCGCGGCGCTCGACCGCATGGAGCAGTTGATTCCCCGTTCCAAGATCCCGATGGGCTGGGAGCTAACGTCGGATATTGCTTCATTCTACCACCGACTCAATAACGACCAGAAGTACAATGAGTTGGTAGCCGAAATCGAACCACAATGCCAGAGCTTGATAGCATCGGGTCAAGTCAACATGAGTTCATATTACAATCCCTATCGAGTATTGCTCGAGATCTATGAGACCAGGAAGGAATACAGCAAGTCGCTGGATTTGCTGAAGGGACTCTCTGCAATGTACCCGAATGATCCCGGGCTGAAGCAGCGGATTACGGAGGTACAGGCGCAGATGGGGCAACAAACACCTCGAGTGGACTCAACACAGAAGAATTAGGCACATCAGAGGAATACAGACCTTGAAACGAGCGATCATCACGGGAATTACAGGGCAGGACGGTTCATATCTTGCGGACTTGCTGCTGGCCAAAGGCTACAAAGTGTACGGCATGGTGAGAAGGTCGAGCACCGAGAACTTCGAACGAATCGAGCACCTTCGTGGGAAGATTTCAATCGTGCAGGCGGATTTGCTCGACCAACTATCCATTATAGAATTGATGGAAGAGGTTGAGCCACACGAAGTGTACAACCTCGCAGCACAATCCTTCGTCCCAACATCATGGACCCAGCCCACGCTTACTGGTGAATTCACGGGCCTTGGTGTAACCAAAATGCTTGAGGCAATCAAGCTTGTGAACCGAAAGATCAAGTTCTATCAGGCGAGCAGCAGTGAGATGTTCGGTAAGGTTCGCGAGACGCCTCAAAATGAACTAACTCCGTTCTATCCGCGTAGTCCGTATGGCGTCGCAAAAGTCTATGGTCATTTCATCACGGTCAACTATCGTGAGAGTTATGATATGTTTGCCGTGTCGGGGATCCTCTTCAATCACGAATCTCCGCGTCGTGGTCTGGAGTTTGTCACCCGCAAGATTACCGATGGAGTGGCGCGCATCGCGTTAGGCGTTGCGAAAGACATCCGGCTTGGGAATCTGCATGCAAAACGTGATTGGGGGTTTGCTGGTGACTACGTCGAAGCGATGTGGATGATGTTGCAACACAAGCCGGCAGAAGACTTTGTGATTGCCACTGGTGAATCGCACACTGTGAAGGAGTTTGCCCGGTTGGCATTTGAGCATGTTGGATTGAACTGGCGGAAGTATGTGAAAGTAGACGAGAAGTTGTATCGGCCAGCTGAAGTTACCCAGCTACGCGGCAATCCAGCAAAAGCAAGAAGAATCCTTCGATGGAGGCCTCGCGTGGATTTGGCCGGGCTTGTTCGCATGATGGTGGAGGCCGATATCGTGCGCATTCAAGAACAACTCAGCAAACGGTAGTTGCCAATGCGCGTCCTCGTCACAGGAATCGAGGGGTTCGTGGGGAGTCATCTTGCTGAGTTCTTGCTGACGATTGATGGGGTTGAGATTCACGGAACTATTCTTGATCCCGCTCAAACCTCAAACATCAAGGCCATCCTAGATTCACTTCATCTTCATCCCACAGATATCCTTGATCGCGAGCGGTTGGTGAAGCTCGTTGAAGAGGTCAACCCAGACCGGATTTTTCATCTTGCTGGCCAGGCTTTCGTCCCAACTGCATTCGCTGATCCCGTCTCCACGTTTCAGGCAAATATCATGGGGGGTATAAACGTCCTCGAAGCGTCTCGTCTCTTGAAGGCGAAGGGGGGCGTTGGTCCTTCGGTGTTGGTGGTCAGCACAGGTGAGGTCTACGGAAGAATCCAGCGTCTGCCAATTACTGAAGACTTTCCGCTTGCTCCCAATAATCCCTATGCGGCGAGCAAGGCAAGCCTCGACTTGATCGCACAGCAATACTATACTTCATTTGGGCTCCCGGTTATCGTTGTGCGTCCCTTTAACCACGCAGGGCCGAGACAGAACCCGGTCTTTGTATGCTCCGACTTCGGGAAGCAATTCGCAGAGATCGTGGCCGGAAAGAGACAGCCTCAGCTCCATGTTGGCAACATTCACGCACAGCGCGATTTCACTGACGTTCGGGATGTCGTGAGAGCGTATTGGTTGCTTCTTGATCGCAAGGTGCCAGAAGTTGTGTACAACGTCTGCTCAGGACAGCCGTTGGCCATCGAGACAGTGCTCTCTATGTTCCAGGAGATTGCTGGCATCAAGGCCAGAATCGTTTCAGAGAGAGAACGAATGCGTCCGTATGACGTGCCCGTTGTGGTGGGGAGTCATGATCGGCTGAAGCAGGCGACAGATTGGGCCCCGAGCATTCCGATTCGTCAGACGTTGCAGGATGTCTACCAGTACTGGCAGCAGCACATCAACTGATGCGTATTTTCATCGTCAACTGGCAGGATATCAGGAACCCCCTCGCCGGTGGCGCTGAGGTTCACCTCCATGAAGTATTCTCCCGCATTGCCCGGATGGGGCATGAAGTAACCCTCTACTGTTCCTCGTTTCCCGGCGCGCCCCATGAGGAATCAATAAACGGCATCAGGGTTATCCGCGAGGGTGGACGCTATCTATTCAATTTTCGTTTCCTTTTCAGCTACCTTTCCCGCTTCAGGAACGAACACTTCGATATCGTCATCGACGATATGAACAAGATTCCGTTCTTCACGCCGCTCTTTGTGAAGCAGCCAGTTTATGGAGTGACCCATCACTTGTTCGGCAAGAGCATTTTCCTCGAAACGAATCCAGTTCTTGCGGGGTATGTCTACGTGATGGAGCGACTGGCAGTGTGGCTATACAGGAAGCGGCGTATCCCGTTTATTGTCGGTTCTCCCAGCACTTTTGCAGAGTTGCAGGAGGAACATTTCTCTCCTGAAGACGTTGCACTTGTGAATTATGGAGTCGATCATTCCCTGCACAGGACGTCCGGTGCTACGAGAAGTCCGACGCCGCTCATTGGCTACTTTGGCAGGCTGAAGAAGTACAAGAGCGTAGACCATCTACTTCTTGCCCTTTCCAAGGTTGTAGAACGCTTTCCCAAACTGAAGGTAGCAATTGTGGGAGAGGGAGACGATAGACCCAGGCTCGAAGAGATGACCAAGCAACTTGGGCT
>DPLS01000333.1 GCA_003541875.1 Bacteroidota bacterium
AGAGTCAATAAGTCTCTCTTAAAAACAGTATCCATCGCCGATGTGTAGAAAGAACTTGTTGGCAAAGACGTGAGCGTTGTCTGGCCCATCAGAATATAGAAGGCACTGTACGTGTAGGGACCCAATGCTGCCGCCATTCGAAGAGAGAAGCTGGTTATGTTGCCCGACGGAGCGGGAGATGGTCGATTGAAGTCACCCGGAAGGATAAGGTACTGACACATCTTGCCCGAGGGTTGATTTAGAGGAAAGGAATTTGGGTTGGCAGTTGTGTCATAGTTGCAATACTGTGGTTGAGCCGGGACAACGTCGAATCCACAATTCAACACGCTTCCGTCCTGCCCGGAATACACATATACACAACTCCCTGAGTTGTTGATATACGTCCTCTTGTACGGGGGAATGGCCTGAGTGTTATTACGGACAGTCATACCTGTGAGGGCGGCAACTCCACATTGTGCCACATCTACAATCAGACTCCTCGTGGGATTGTAGGGGTAGGGCCGATCCAATGTGATGCTCATCCATGACGTGGCAGTGGATGTCAGACTCCCCGAGGCTCGATAGTACACCGTATCCATTGGACCCGTATACATCACTCCAACTGGAAGGAATGTGCTATCAGTTTGACCAAGTTTGATAGTCAGATTCGTGAACGTGCCTGTTCCTGCTCCTACCATGAACAAATACAATGTGGTAATCTGTTGACCGGCAGGACAGGGCGTCGGCTGATTGAAGTCGTTGGCAAGGAAAAGGTACTGCACCTCTTTGCCAGCAGCCACGTTGAATGGAAAGCTATTATTTCCGCTCCCGACATTGCTGTAATTGTAATACTGGGGCTGTCCTGATACCACCGAGAATTCTAAAACCAAAACAAGCAACGCTATGAAGACCATATACCAGGATTTCATAAGTCCTCCTTTTGGGGATTGGTGGAGATGTGGTTGGAACATTAAATGAACCCATATTCTAGCCGAGGTGACATTGACTCTCACCTGTTGGACAAGTATTGCATGATGCTCCTTGGTTGAGAAAGATGCATCAATGACGCGTCGGTTTCGTCATTAATGACACCTCGTGACAAGCAAGGAGCCATGGAATAGAGTTGTACCGGCGAACAAATTGTGATCGGGGTTGGAACAGTGGTTCGACCACAGCAGAACTCACCTGCTGTTCAGCGGTGAGAGGTGGAGGTATTCGTCAAAGCGGAGAAACAAAACGGCGAGCGCCTTCAGATCAGAACCGATGAACCCCTGTTCACAATTCCGACCTATGTTTGTCTGGTGCAAAGCTAACTAAGTCAAGAGTGATTGTCAACGCTGCAAGAAACTCAATCCAGCATACGATTATTCTCAAGGACTGATAGGTCCGATAATGGTGTCGAGTGAAAAGAGGATCTCCTGTAACAGCACCAAAAAGAAACCCCAACCGATGCTTGGTCAGGGTTTGCGTTGCACATCAGCACTTGTATCACTTCAGCAACAAGAGCTTCTTGCTCATAGTGAAGTTTCCTGCCTGTAGCCTGTAGATGTAGATACCGCTCGCCAGGTTGTTCGCGTCCAGGCGCACCGACTTGTATCCGGAATCTTCAATCCCATTCACCAGCGTCGCCACTTCTCGTCCAACCACGTCATAGATCCTTAATGTGACGTGACTCTTTTCTGGCAGTTGGTATTTTATCGTGGTGCTGGGGTTGAATGGGTTCGGGTAATTCTGGTCGAGTGCAAACGCTGCTGGAATTTCCGGCATTCCGTCCACACTATTTGGCGTAGTGCTTAAGCCCAGACGTACGTATCGAACATCGGGAGTATTTCCCGAGATGCGAAGCAATCCATTATACATTCTCCCACCAATCAAGCCTGAAGGATGGATACGCAACTGAACCGATGCGCTGTCCCCCGGCGCGATTGATCCGATCACCGGGCTTACAGAGGCCCAGGGGAGTACATCGTTGGTGATCATGACTGCCATGCGATCATGAACATAATTCTGGTTGTACACCACCTGGAGAGCAATCGATCCTCCGGTATTCTCTACACCCACTGTCGCAGAGTTCAGCGCCGTGCTCGCCATCCTGAGATACTGATAGAGAATTGTTCCGTTCGATTGCAGTATGATCTGGAAGGTAAGTGAGTCCGATGATCCGCTGTACCGGGGAACAGCCGTCCACTGTACAATGAAGCGCGAATTCGGCGCGTCATGGTATGTGCGGACGGAGCCACGAGATGTCAAATTAAGATCCTCCCAGAAGGCGTACAATGCATTGTTCGGATCTACCACATCGGGGATCGCGGTATTGCTATACGCGGTGCTTGTACTATTCGCACTGATGAACCCGTTCGTGCACACATTGATGCTGCTGGTGACGTTGCTGCCATAAAATGGAAACGTGAATGGCAGATTCACCGTGGCATACCCGTCATCGCTTGTCCCTGTCCACGAAGTAATCTGTGTTCCGATCGTCGATATGTCAAACCAAGTGAATACCGGACCACCCGGTTCATCGCTGTCAATCCAGCGATAGCCGAAGGCATCCGGACCGCCAGATCCGGCAGGAGAATCACCATGCTCACCCGACTCGCCTCCCTTCGGAGCGCGCACACTCTGCTGCTGTGTCACGCTGCGCAGTTGTGCTGCCTGCGTTGTGGAGGTTGCCTCGTCGATCCGATAACGGAGCGTATCCGTACCTGGATTGGAAATCCGGAATGAGGTACGTACCGTGTCGGGGCCTGGAGCATGAATGAAGAAGAACGTGTCCGGCGTGGCAACCACAGCGGCCTGCCCTACGCTTCGCGCTTGAAGCTGAACTGCCGCCGAGGGCGGATTGGAATTTGAGACGAATGTGAGAACACCAGTCCGGATGCCACCCGGAGTTGGAGCCGTGAAATACACCTTCACGCGTGTAGTATCGAGATAGTTGAGAGCAAAGGACGTCCTGTTCACGCCGAATGCAGGATTGTTGACCACGATATTCGTGACGGTGAGCTGCGCCTGACCCAGATTCTGAACTATGATACTTTGAGATGAATCGGTCCGGCCGATGATCACGTTCCCGACATTCACGGTGTCACGATCAACTCCGAGTGCTGCAGTAGTGATCGGCGGAGGTCCGCTCACCCCCTCCGCCGTGAGATCATCGACGTACCAACCCCTGTACTGGAGCGAATTGTCCGAGCCGAATTCAAATCGTACCGCTATCGAATCTCCCTCGACAGCAACACCGTGGAGGTCGAAGGCCGCCTTCGTCCACGCCGTTCCGCCTACGCTTGAATATCCTGGCTGACCCGCGAGAGGATTGCCAAATCCAGTGTAGATGGAAGATGTCGGGTACCCGCCAACCGGTTGGATCGTCTGGAATGAACCGCGGTTGACGGAAACCTTCACGTTCGCTCCGTCGAATCTCCCTTGGATTTCAAACCACTGCCAGAACGAGAAGGAGGCCCAGTTCGAGAAGACTCGGTAGTACGGAGTAGTCAACGAAGAAAGACGCGGCCCCTGCGAGTAGTTGCCGTCGAGGATCGTCGCCCAACAACGCATTCCGCTGTGCGCGCGTGGTGAAGTCCCTGAAGGTGCACCGATCTGCCAGTCATTGTTTCCAGTCAGACTCCCAGACGTTGCATCAAACATCTCATTGACGCTGTAAAGGTCAAACATTCTGAAGGAAATATCTCCCGATGTTGGATACGTTGAGACATTGTGCTGACGGGAACGGTCAATCGCCACGACGCGATATGAGATACTGTCGCCGGCATGAACCTGGCTCCTATTGATGTGGAGTGTGTCCGTGTACGCCCCTCCGACAAGTGGAAGCGTGAACCAGGGTTGCGCGACACCATTGAGACTGCACTGCACTTTCACCGTGTCCACGCCGTTGAGGTCAGTGACCGTAGCCGACAGCCGGGGCGGCCATCCAATGAGCGTCTGGTTTCCGAGGTTGCGGTGCACAATTGTCGGGGCGGTAACATCCTGGCCAACCTGGTAGCTGTATGAGCCGGTCAGCGGAGATCGTGTCGCGACAATGGCATTCCTTGCAGCGATGTAGTACGTAATGCTGACTCCGGCTCCGAGATATGGAATCTGCGCGCTGTACTCGTTTGGCATTCCGGTGGAGATGAGAACAACACTGTTCGTAAAACTCCCGCCTATCCCATACACAACACGAACGGAATCTGCAACAAGAAGAGAATGCGATTTGATCTTCACCAGAACAGTGCGGGCGGTAGTGTCCTCCGTAGACGCTAACGCCGTGTGTTCGATCCAGGGATAGTTGATGGCGTTCCATGCGTTGAGTATTCCCCATCCCATCAATCGATCCGGGGAAGTCGACCGGCTTGCGGTTTGACGCATCGCTTCGCGTACCTGGTACGGCGTAAGATTAAATGAGAGATTTCCACTAAGCACCAGAGCTGCCACACCGGCGGAAAGCGGGCAGGAAAATGAGGTCCCATCCGCCGTACTGTACCCTGATGTACCAAGCGCCACCGTCACTCCGGAACCCATGGCCATGATGTCAGGCTTGATCCGTCCGTCTGTTGTGGGGCCGACAGAACTGAACGACGAACGAGATCCTGATGATGTTACTGCACCAGCAGTAATAACATTGAAGCCGTCGGCAGGAGCGCCCAGAGTATTGTGACTGGTATTGTCGCCACTGTTTCCCGCCGAATTTACCACTACGATTCCCATTGCAGCAGCCCGGTCAGCGGCACGACTAATCACCGTCGTTGCACCGTTCATATCCTGCCACGTGTACGAAGGCCAGGGTGAATCGAATACATCGTAACCGAGCGACGTGCTAGAAACATCGATCCCAATGCTGTCTGCCCAGATGATTCCGCGAGCCCAGTTGTCCTCCTCAATGGGAGTTTCAGTAGAAACATCTTCGGTTCGTGCAAGCACGAACGATGCGCCAAACGCGGGTCCAATGAGGCTCCCTTCAGCGTAGCCTCCAATCGTAGAAAATGTCTCCTGTCCGTGCGTGCTGTTTGTACCGAGAACCGAGCTGTTGGTAACGAAGTCGTACCGCGCAAGGATAGGACGCGAAGCCAGTGCAGGATGGGCGAGATCGGGAAATCCTGCATCCAGGATTCCGATGAGAACCCCCGCGCCTATCACGTTGTTGTTGTGTGCTGTGACCGTGTTGATTTGCTGGTTCTGTGTCAACGAAGAGCCGTAGTTGTACAACGTCGGAACGTCAGATCGAATCTGCTCATGAACAGAATTTTCCCTTCGATCGTGTTGATCGTTCACGCGTGACGATTTGTATCTGGCAACAGCATCCACCTCACGAACGAACGGCAGATGTCGTATCTGTTCAATCTGCGACTTGGTGGCAATGGCGCTGATGGCATTGAACCACTTCACTTCATGGCGGATCTTTCTCACCATCGGTTCAATCTGCACAACATACGAACGGTCGATAGGCACATCCTGCACGTCGATCACCTGCAAAGAGCCAATAGCACGTGTTCTGCGCTGAATTGCGCGTTCCGACAGATAGACGCTCGGTGCAGCCATCAACTTTTGTTGTGCCTCACCACCTTTATCGGTAAGGTAAATCCAGATGATGGCTTCATCATTCTGCGTCATTTGTGAATAAGAACGATTGAGCAACGGCCCGATTTGGGCGAGATGTTGAGCAAGTGTAGTGCTGACGCCAAGCGCAAGCGCCAGAAATGTGCCGGTCAGTTTCACAAAAAACTCCTTCTTGAGTGGATGATGAGAGCCGAGAGTCGGCCTTGCGGTGAGAGGCTTCGCTTCCCCCACTAATTCTCTTTTCAATATACCCTCCTTCGACATCTTCTTCCAGTTATTTCTTTGGCGGAGACCAGAGACAGAATGAAAACACACAGGTAATGCATTGCTGTGCCGTTACCCGTGTAGGGTTCTTCAACAACCGCCGTGTTCATGATTCAGTCTTAAGATAAAAACTTGCCGCGGTAACACAATATCCCTCGCGGATACAGGAATCCCCCGCAGCTATTCACCACGGGGGAACAAGTTTGTCTCTTCGCCATTGCGCTATGCAGCTTGCCGGTCTGGCGAAGTTTCTGCTGTAGCGCCATAGAGCATCGTACGGGAAAGGCTGTAACATCGTGGGCTCCTGGAATAGTGGATGATGAGGTAAGCGCATTTCATCTTTCTTATTCCAGGTTATCCCAGGAGTTTTCATGGATGAGAATGAAAGGACTCTATCGTACGATCAACGACGGAGGAACATCATGGATGTGTGGAACGCAATCGTCGTCGTTTTGGAACAAG
>DPLS01000140.1:0-1148 GCA_003541875.1 Bacteroidota bacterium
TCGGCCTTGTCAGGTTCCACCCGCCAGGCTAAAGATAGTGCTGAAACATACTCGATGTCCCTTGCTGGCGCTGTTAGGTGGACGCTGTCTGGCAAAAGCTTCAGATCGATGGTCTCCGTTGGCGCTCCTGGGATGGCGAACTCCACTACTAGCTTGTGTTTCTCCGCGTCAGCGTACGCAACTGTGTTGGGCGCAACCTTAATCCGATTTTCCAGCACCATGGCAACCTCCTTGTTTGCTTCTTTCCGAGAGAGATCAATGCAGTCACCCCGCTAATCAGATTACCGGGAGATTGGATTGTAACTGCACAAGCTGAACTAGTATGCCAATTGGTTCACTGAAAAGAATCAACCCAACGGTTGAAAGAGTAGTTAACCCCTGTCGCTTGATTGTAAGGCGTTGTAAGGCGGGTGATTTCGAGGCCGAATCGTCCCAATTCATCATTGAGGGCACACATTACGGAACAAATCGGCCCGAGCAGAGTTGTCGGGCCTTTGTCCCAAGCGTCAGATGATGTCTTGCGGCTACAGCAGAATCATTCCGTCGGTCGGTCCATAAAATTCATTCCCAACCTTCTTTCGCCAATGCCGCGTGTAGTTCATTCGGATGGTGACGGCAATGGTACTCAAGTTGACTGGAATCTTCATGAGCTTTCGAATAGGTCCAGCCCTTCAACATCAAGTTTCGTTCATGCAACTCATGGAGCAATACGTACGGTCGTTCTGCTTCCTCCAAATCGTTGTCGATCCACACTTCATTCTCCGGCACAAACTCATAGACATGATCATGCCCCACCTATGAAATGGTTCGTGCAATACCAAAAGCGGCGGCAGCAGCGAGACCTCCAATCAACATTGTTTGCAACGCACTACGAATAGGTTTCACACCTGTGAAATGACCTTTGACAAAACCGAAGACCAACAACGCTATCAATGTTACTGCTATCGAGAAAAGTAACGCGTTCCGGGCTTCAGGGGAAAATAGATATGGGAACAAGGGAATAATTCCGCCAACAATATAGGCCCCTGCTATGGTCAATGCACTTGTGAACGCACGCCTTGGGTCAGGTTTCTCCAGCCCTAATTCAAAACGCATCATAAAGTCAACCCATGCCTGAGGACGAGTGCTTAGGGCTTTGACAATGGGAT
>DPLS01000140.1:1480-2022 GCA_003541875.1 Bacteroidota bacterium
CGATTTCTCGTTCCTCACGCTTGCGTTCACTGGCATAATGTTCGGCATCGCTTCTTGCCGCAAGATAACCTCCAAGACCCATCGCAATTGAGCCCGCGGCAATTTCGGCAAACCCCGCAGTGATAATGATATTTGAGGAAGTAATGGCGCCGGACAAACCCGCCGCGAGAGCGAAAGGTACCGTCAAACCATCCGACATCCCTATAACCATGTCACGGACGGTAGCACCGGCCGTAAAGTGTCGCTCAACATGTTCAGTTTGTGGCATAACTGTATGGCCTCCCGATAATGTTCTATCCTTATGAAAGGCGAGCCAGCCGGATGGACCGGCAGATCGCTAACGAATCAACTTGAATTGAGAACGGTAGGACGTAGGAAATATGCCTGTCCGAATGTCCAAATGCAAGCACCCAGGTCCGGTTAGTGGTGCCGGCCCGCGTGAGTCTGCTGGTGCATCGTTATGTCTACCGCAGCAGAATCAGTTTTCTTGACTGAACGAAATCGCCAGCTTGGAGTCGGTAGAGGTACACACCACTTGCTTG
>DPLS01000140.1:2351-3553 GCA_003541875.1 Bacteroidota bacterium
CCCAACACATCATATACTTTCAGAATTGTCAATCGATAATCTGCCATTGAGAAGTGAATACTGGTAACCGGATTGAACGGGTTCGGATAGTTCTGCATCAAGCCAAAGGTGGTAGGTAGTGCAGGGGAGAACTCAACGGGGACAGCAGAGGGATTGAAGTCCGTGTCGACTCCTGTGAGATAGCCGATGACGTTGAGGATTACCACCCGATTCGTGCCATCAAGGTCGACTCGTTTGAGCTTGTAGTCCTGGTAATCTATCCAATAGATCCTGTTGTTCGTCCCATCAATGGATAAGCTGTACACATTGGCACCACCAATGAGCGTGTCAATGCCGCTGCCGTCTGTATTTGCCTTCTCAAGACCGTCATCGTCTCCCCAGTATATCTTGTTATCGTAGTATTCGATATCGTGGGGGTTGCAGACCGGGTTCCGCATGATCGCAACTCCGGCACCCGAGAAACTCATACGACGAACGTAGCTGGAGTAGCAAGTACTTCCCCGTTCCGTAATCCAGAGTCGCTGATTACGCACATCCAACGCCAGTCCCCACAGATCTCTCATCGCCACTGTTGTGGCATAGATCTGCGTGATATTCGAGTTAAGACCGTCCATATCGGCATGAAAAATCCTGTCGTCGTTATACGTGTTTTGCAGCCAGTAGATTTTTCTTCGGTCAAGATCCAACTCGAGGTCGTTCACACCGATGGCGTCCGTCACCACATCTTCCTGATTTGTGCCATCCACATTGCATCGGATGATCTTGCCGTTGCCGCTGGTTGGCACGAGTCCCACGTACAGTTTCTGCGGGGTGTTGCGCCAATCAACGGCAATGCACTTGGGTCTGAGCGGCATCGTCATCGAGACAAGACCTGAGCCATTCAGATTGCATGAATAGATCACATGAGTTGGGTCGTCATATTGGGCAAGATAGATTTTGGATGCAGGCTGAGAAAATGAAGCGTGAGATGCAAACATCAGAAGCGCGATGGTTGACAGCATGGTTGATTTCATGAGTTGTCTCCTGTTGTATTATTCTGGTTCCTTTCAACTGACCCTTCAGAGTGGCATGCGGCAACAATCAAATCGTTATTTAAGAAGAGTCAGCTTCTTTGTCCCAACGAAGCTTCCTGCCTGCATCCGAGAGAAGTACACTCCGCTCGGATGTTCCGATGCGTCCCACCGCACCGTGTATGTTCCCGG
>DPLS01000317.1:0-301 GCA_003541875.1 Bacteroidota bacterium
CGCTGTTACCTGTTTGTGTCGCTTCTGCCACTTCGGATGGCAGCATTGCATATGGCTACGAAGGCATTGCGTATGCGTACCTCAGAGGTGCGAAGGTCATCAATTGTAGCTGGGGGAGGACAGGGGGGTACTCGTTTTTTGAGCAGAGTGTGATCAACGCTGCAACTCAAGCCGGTGCACTCGTCGTGGTGGCAGCAGGCAATGGGACAAACAACAATGGCGTTGGCAAGTCAAATGATATAACGTCCGATTATCCGGCGGGGTACAAGAATGTCCTTGCTGTTGGCGCCACAAACTCCAC
>DPLS01000317.1:566-949 GCA_003541875.1 Bacteroidota bacterium
TCCGATGCTCGAGCGAGTTTTTCAAATTATGGAAGGACAGTTCCAGTGTATGCACCGGGAGTGAGTATCTACAGCGCCTTCAATGGAGGAGGCTATGGCAATGGCGGAGACGGAACCTCATATTCAAGTCCTCTTGTTGCCGGACTTGCAGGCATCGTCAAATCATTCCACTCATCGTGGACTCCTCGTCAGGTTGCTTTACAGATCAAGACGACGTGTGACTCCATTGATGGGGTGAACCCATCGCTTGCCGGGAACCTGGGGAGGGGTCGGGTCAATTTTGCGCGAGCGCTTTCTGAATCTCATGCAGGCATCGAGATTAACTCCGCTTTGGTACGCACTCCCGGCGGACGGACTTTGTTCTTGCCGAATGATACGATTGT
>DPLS01000317.1:1259-2388 GCA_003541875.1 Bacteroidota bacterium
CCGGAACAACATCCAGCGCCTCGGTTTCAGTTTTGCAGGGAACAGCCAGCGGTGGCAATCTTGCCCCCGGTCAAGAGGTGACTCTTGCGCCAATGATGTTCAAAGTCGGTACAATCACTTCGTCGGTGGATGTTGCCATTCGACTTGATTGGGTTTCGAACACCAATGAGCGAGATAGCTGGGCATATAAGGTTACCGCCTTCCCGGCGACGCCATTGTGGCAAACAGAAGCGAGCACAACATCAACTGCTCTGTTCAGCGTTAAGGCACTAAGTTCAAACGTCGCCTGGGCGAGCGGGGGCAATTCCAGTGCAACCGCTCCTGTCGTGATTCGCACAACGAATGGCGGCAGTACCTGGACAACAGTGACCGGGAATTTGACAGGTCAGGACTTGTACTGCATCTCTGCTGTGGATGCCAATCGTGCGTGGGTCGGTACTGGATCGGGTAGGATCTACGCGACCACGAACGGTGGAATAACTTGGGCGCAGCAAGTGTACCCTGGAATGCAATCACCATTCATTGACGGGATCTGGTTCTTCAATGACGGAACTGGATATGCACTGGGGGATCCTGCAACAACGGCCGCTGGTACTTATGTTGTCTTGAAGTCAACAGATTTTGGGCAGACCTGGGCTCACACCGCAAGCGAACCCTCCAGCGTGGCTAGTGAAGGTGGCTGGAACAACTCGTTCTGGTGCACCGACGTTGGCCACATCTGGTTCGGGACAAACCAGACCTCAAAGATCCTGCGTTCAACAAACGGTGGCAACTCCTGGTTGACCGGGCCCTCAGGTGCCGCCAACAGCTACGCGATATCGTTCAAAGATAACAGCAATGGATTGGTAGGACATAGCACAGGTGCCATCAGGGTTTCCATTGACGGCGGCGCAACATGGACCGCTGTTTCAAGTCCAACCACAAATCCTATTCAGGGTCTGTCCTTTCTCTCAGGGACAAATTCTGCATGGATTAGTGCCGCCGCTGTTCCGTATCGAAGTACCAACAACGGTACCAATTGGACGGCCCAGACCGTGTATCCGATTTCTGGGACTCTCAACCACAATTCATTTGCCGACACAAGCAACGGTTGGGCCGTGACATCGAACGGGGAAGTATTGCATTATCG